>JBGSXK010000281.1:0-6945 GCA_041751455.1 Anaerolineae bacterium | reverse complement strand
CTGATACTATTCTGCAAATATTGGATGGAGTGGTCGTTGTTGAGCCACAAAACTAAACTGCTGCACGATGAAGCCTTTGTGGCTACTTCACAAGGCTAATGACTCATTCAAATTAAAAACTCTTTCGAGGAATAGCTTAGCGCAAACAACTTGATGACTACCTATCCAGTAGGGAGCCGTTTAGATAATGTGAGTTGGGTCGGAGCATTTGATTTGGTTGGAAATGCTGGTGAGTGGGTTGACGGTCGTTTAGTCCCGTACGATTTTACCACAGATAGCATAGCTACATGGAATGAGCGTCCTAATCTTGACACTTTTCGCGTGGTACGTGGAGGTTCATATTCAACTACAGCACTCTTTACGACTACAATCGCTCGACGTTCAGCACAACCTCAATCAGGTGGAGATACAGGTATTCGTTGTGCCCGTTCAACGGATCCACGTGAATAGTGGTTTCTTGAACAATAAGCATCGGGCACATCGGCAGGTGACGCGCAGCGTTTATCCACCACCCATGCTGCCCGCCGCAGCCCCTTCAGAGGCTTACCAGCTTTTCCCTGGCCGGGGGTTTTGAACCCTCGGCGGCACTTTTACTAACCCCTCAAAATAGGGACATATGTCCACCATTTCGCCCTCAAAATCCTCTATACTGTAAAGTCCCACCCTGCATAGCAGACACGGACTTAGGGCGGGTTGAGGTTCAAAATCTTATGCGCATAGCGGACGGCAGAATCCTGAAAGTGGACGACGGCAATCTTAGTGGCGGGAACGCCCTTGCTTGTTGCCGCCGCGCATTTTCTTGCTGCCGCCGCCGCCGCACGCAAAAGGGGAAGGATTTATTCCTTCCCCTCAGGAACTTCACCTCAGTCCACCTGCACCTTGACCTTGCTGCGGCCTGTGGTGGAGGGGCGGTCGTCGTCATCGTCGGCCACGTCTTTCTCAGTGGTCTTGGCGATTTTTTCCATCTCGCCAATGGCCGCGTCCACCAGCACCTTAAAGCCCGCTGCGAATTCCTCAGCAGCCTTCTTACCATGCTCACGGAAGCCCTCTGGCAGCAGGGACTCTATGGCCTTTGCGCCTTCTTCAAATGCCTTGCGCTGATGGCTGACAAATGCCTCCAACGGGTTGACCTGCTCATCATGGGTTTCTGCCTGCGGCACGTGGTTGTTATTATCGCTCATCGTCCAATTCCTTATTTTTACACTGTCGTCTACCCTATTATACGCAATCCTGACGGCAGCGGTTGCAGAAATCCCTCATCAATGCTGCACTGCTGCACGGCATAGAAGTTAGGAGTTCACACCACCGATCATGACATTATCCACGCGCAGGGTCGGTACACCAATCGTGCCGAAAAATGGCATCATACGCAGATCATCCCCCACCTGCGTGATATTTTGCAGGAAATCGTTGAGGGTGGTGGCAATCGTGACCCCATTCACCGCGCCGGCAATCTCACCATTTTCAATCCACAGGCCGCTGGCTCCCATCGAGCAGTCGCCCGTCACCGGGTCAATCCCGCCCGTTTGCATGACACTGAGCACATACAAACCCCTGGTCACGCCTTTAATCATGTCCTCTGGCGAAATGTTGCCCGGTTGCATGTAGAAATTACTTGGCCCCAGGTTGGGCAGGCTTCGATGTCCCCTGCGCTGGGCATTGCCGGTAGACTGTACGCCTGCCTTGCGCGCGCTGTAGCTGTCATAGATCAGATTTTGCAGCACACCCTCATCAATCAGGCGGGTGGCGCGGGTGGGCACGCCCTCGCCATCAAATGGCGCGGAAGCCAGCCCATGTTTCATACGCCCGTTATCCATCAGCGTTACCATATCGTTGCCCACAGTCTGCCCCATCCTGTCCAGCAGGAACGAGCGCTGCTTCTGCCATGCTTCCGCTGTCAGCGCCTGCGCCAGCGCTGCCAGAATCTGCGCCCCTACAAAGTGATCGAGGATCACCGTGCCCACCTGGGTCTTCACGGGCTTGCCCCCCAGCATACTCACGGCCTTATAGCCTGCCTCGTGGCCAATCGCGTCGGCATCCAGTTCACTGAACTTATTGCTCGCGCCCAGCCCGACTGCGTTGACCATCTCGCCATTTTCAGCACGGGCAATCGCATACAGGAAGCCGACACAGGTCGTCTTGCCATACTCCCCGGCAAAGCCTTTGGAGTTGGCAAGATAGACATGATTGGCACTATCCTGATAGCTGCACCAGTTGGTCATCACCACCCGTGGATCGTGATTTAGCGCAGCCTGCTCGATCCTTTTTGTCGCGGCGATTTTATCGGCGGCGCTGATGTCTTTCAGGTCTTTGTCCCAGATTTCCAGATCAGCTTCAGGGATAGGCTGAGGGTCGGGCAGGGTACGGTGTTCATCCGGCGTGGCGATCTCTGCCAGCTCCAGTGCAGTGCGCCAGGTCTGCGCGATGCTGTCCGTCGAGAGATCGGAGGTATACGCATAACCCGTGCGCCCCCCATCAATCACGCGTACACCCATGCCGCGTGAGCTGGCCTGGGACAGCTTTTCTACCTCTCCACGGTCAACCCGAATCTCCGTTTCGCTGCTTTCCGTGATGATCACTTCGATCTCAATGTCGCTGTCGGCAGTGGCCTGCTGCACGACGGATTGTGCCAGTTCCAGGTAATTCGTCATGTGGTTTTGTTCCCTGTTGATCATTTTATACACTCATTGCGCCGGAAATGGCTTCGTCAGTACCACCCACCGTTGCTTTCGGGATGCGAATCGTTGGCTGCCCCACGCTCACGCGCGCGACCTGCTCCTTGCCGCACATACCCATGCCAGGGTCGAGCGCCAGATCAGTGCCCACCATGTCGATTTCTTGTAGTACCGCCGGGCCATTGCCCATCACCGTCGCGCCGCGCACCGGGGCGGTCAGCTTACCATCTTCAATCAGGTAAGCCTCTGTCGCGTTGAAGACAAAATCGCCGCGTGCGATGTCGGCCTGCCCACCAGCCATGCGCTTGATGTAAATTCCGTGTTTGGTCGAGCGGATGATTTCTTCGGGATCGTGTTCGCCCCGGTCGATATAGGTGTTGGTCATGCGTGGCATGGGCATGTGGCGAAAGCTCTCGCGCCGCCCGTTGCCTGTAGAGGAATCGCGCCCCATCCGCCGTGCTTCCACCAGGTCCCACATATATTCTTTTAAAACGCCTTTTTCAATAAGCACCGTGCGCTGCGACGGTGTGCCATCGTCATCGAAGCGCAGCGACCCACGCCGCCCCGGAATCGTGCCATCGTCAATCGCCGTGATAATGGGCGAGGCGACCTGCTGGCCGATCTTGCCGGAATAGGCTGAGCCTCCTTTGGTGATGAAGTCGGCTTCCATCTGGTGGCCACAGGCCTCATGGAACAACACGCCACCCCAACCGTTGCACATGACAACAGTCATCTCGCCCGCCGGGCACGGCTTCGCGTCCAGCATTCGCACACCGCCTTCAGCAATCTCCTGAATCTTCGTTACCGGGTCATTCGCATCGAGCAGTTCCAGCCCCACCTGCCCTCCGAAGCCTTCAAACGACTGCTGCAATGTGCCGTTCTTACGGGCGACCACACCGCCCATTATCTCGACGAAGTAGCGGTCATCCTCCACCTGTACCCCTTCGGAGTTAAACAGCCACATATGACGGTTCAGCTCTTGATAACGAGCTATCACCTGCTGGATATAGGGGCTGTAGGCGCGACCAGCTTCGTCCATACGGCCTAAAATCGCGGCTTTCTCTTTAATAGTGAGCACCTCAAAAGGTTTCTGGATGTCAAATTTCAGAGGGCTTTTGCGTTCGGTGAGGTCAATTATCTGTGTCTTACTGCTACCGCTGCCCGCAGAGGCCGCTGCCCGCGCCGCCGCCAGCAGGCTGGCTTCGTCCATGCTATCCGTGTAGGCATAGGTGACGAGGTTGCCGAAGAACACGCGCACACCTGCGCCCCGGTCTGCCCCGCGCACTGCCTGTTCGATCTTCGATTCCTCCATGCCGAGCATGAGTGAGGACACATCCTCAACATAAATTTCGGCCAGATCGGCCCCGGTGCGCAGCGCTTCCGCCAGCACCTTCGCGGCTGTATCGTTTGCGATCATAAACTTTCTCCTAATTATTGAACGTTCACCATGTTATACGGGCAGATAACAACATTTGTTGCAGTGCTGATTTCTGCCCGTCAAGACGATTTTCACCGCATGCATTCATTCATCTCATGCTACTCGCTTCTGTGGACAAATGTTCAATGTTGGAATAAATTTAAAGGAATGTTCGGTATAGCCATGCATATAAAGTCCAAAGATGAGGATTACGCAGTTTTTTTGCAGTCAAAATAGGTATTGCCTGTACTGGCGCCCCATGTTTTAGATTTGAAGATTTTTGTATATAATAGAGTAGTCCGCTAAAAATACTTATGTATGGAGATATATATGTCGGATAAAATGGACTACGAACTGAGAAAAACCCAGATTATGTACGCTGCCGACACGAAAATCGTGGAACTGCCGGAGGAAAATTTCACACTGCAAGTGAAAGGCGGGGATGTGTGGGTCTTCATCGATGGCGAAGACCAGATCCTGCATGAGGGCGAGACGCTAACGGTTACTACACCCCACACAGGCACCATGCGGAAACTTTATCGTCGCGCTCATGTCAAATATAAAATCTCACTGCTTGAGGACAAGGAGTAATCACAGCGTGATCTCCATATTCATGCACATTCGCTAGCTCGCACACCGATTTCAGCAAAAAGCCCGATGGGCTTCCATCGGGTATCACCGGCCTGTTTTTTACAATGCTTCCAACTCGTTACGTTCAATCTCATAGCATGATTGGATAATGTTGTTTGCCTGCCATCACTCGCTTCTCTTTTGAGCAATAGCATCCATATCTATTGTCAATCACAGGTTGCCCTATGATCTGTCACGCCAGGCTACCCCTTTGGTAACATGCTGTGCTCAGAATATTCAGAGGCAGTTAGCAGAGGATTCTGCGATCTTTTTGCACTCAAAAATAAGCGTTGCAGGCACAAGATTTGCTTTTGGAACGGAATAATACTTTTCCGGTTTTTGTTCCTGATCGGTTGCTTCGTAAGGCACAGGCTCAAGGATTCTCGTCACATCAAAGCCATGGTTCCGCAGGCTGTTATACCAGGTTGAAATTTTCCTTGTCGCTATATACCTGCCTTCTGTCGTACCCCATCTTTCTTCCTGCTTGAGACCTTCATCATGATAAGATTGTGCGACAACAAACTGACCATTTTTGTACTCGACATGAGGATATATTGGGTGTTCCCAGCTCCAAACAAATTTTCCGTTGATCCTGAGACACGAATTTACATTTTGAAGGACCCTATCAATATCCGTTGCCCAGCCAAGTCCGTAGATAGAAAAAACCGTATCTACAGGCTCATGCAGGGAGATGGGCTTTTCCATAGGTTGTTCAAACAAAACCACTTTCCCCTGTTGTATTGCCTGATAATTCAGTTCGCTTGCAAGCCTGATCTGCGTGTGAGAAAAATCGAGCGCATACACTTTTGACGCACCATGTCGGATAAGATACTCAATGGAATGACCACTTCCACAGGCTATCTCCAGAAAAGTCTTACCCGCAATTTCACCGATAAGGGAATTGTTATCGCGTTCAACAGCAAACACTCCCCATTCTGGTAAAGCTGTTCGCCCGAAATATTTTCGGGCAACCGTATCCCAGGTTCTTTTATTGGTATCTATTTCTGTATTGCTCACAACGATAATCTCCCAAAAGATCTCTCAATACCCTCTCCCACGATCAAGCCGGTTGAACAGCGGTTCGTTATTCAGGTAGCGCTCCAGGTTCTCGGCGAACAGCGCGGCAGCCTTCTCGTCATAACGCACGGTGTAACCGGAGATGTGCGGCGCGATAATGATATTGTCCAGCCCCCACAGTGGGCTATCCGACGGCAGCGGCTCCTCCTCGAATACATCGAGCGCCGCCCCAGCGATTCTGCCTGCCGCCAGTGTCGATATCAGTGCGTCCTCATCCACCACGCCACCACGCCCTACATTGACCAGGACGGCGGTCTTTTTCATGGCATCGAACATTTCCTGATTAAAACTGTGATAGGTATCTTTCGTGCGCGGTAGGGTGATGACAACATAATCGCACACGCTGAGCATCGAGGCCAGCGCCTCTGGCGGGTAAAGCCGGGTGGGAATATCCCCTGCCGGGTCACCTGTCCCTGCCTCAGCATAACTTTCTTCATCGGCTGTCTGCTTGACGTTGCGTTTGGTCGCCACCACCACCATGCCCAGCGCGTCAGCCAGGCGCGCCAGCTCACGCCCGATGCTGCCGTAACCGACAATTCCCAGGGTCTGCCCACGCAGTGCCTGCGGCGCGAAAGTATCATAACGCTTCTCTGGCCAGGTCGCTTTGGACTGAAATTCCAGCATCTTCGGCAGTTTATATTCAAAGGCCAGCATCATCATCAGCGAAAACTCAGCCATCTGCGTGGCGTGCATCCCGCTGGTGGAAGTGATTTCCACATCTTCCGCCTGCACGATGGGCAGATCGAGGATATGATCCAGCCCGGCGCTGAAGGTCTGAATCCAGCGCAGGCGTGGTGCCTCTGCCGGTTCAGGCAGGTCGCGCCCACTGACGAACAATATTTCCGCCGTGGCCCAGGCCGAGTCGGGTACGTTAGGATAATAACGCTCAAGCCGGAGTCGGCTGGAAATTGCGCGCAGTTGTTGCAGAATGTCATTGGAAATATCGGCGTTGACAATCACATGAATCGTATTTTCGGCTTCAGTCATCGGAAGTTCCTATTATGATTTGAACAGTAGCAAACCGAATATTAGGCATTTATCGCAGCAGGCGCAAGTTGTTTGGCATAGCTTAAGGCCAATTGGAGTGTTAAATTAAAGAGGCTGCTGTAAAAGGGGATTTGCCAGACGCATGTTGTTTCCAAAAGT
>JBGSXK010000280.1:0-2368 GCA_041751455.1 Anaerolineae bacterium | reverse complement strand
GGCATTCTATCTGGGCCAACTGCGCGGGACGCTTTCACCAGAGCAGCAGCACCAGTATCTTCAGGATATTGCTCGCCTGCCCGATCTGGTTGGGCGGACACTAGAATGTGCTGCTGAGGTGGAACATCTGGCCGCCCAGCTCTACCACCACACCAATTTTCTTTATCTTGGGCGCGGCATCAATTATCCCATCGCACTGGAAGGGGCGCTAAAGCTCAAGGAAATCAGTTATATCCACGCCGAGGGCTACCCGGCTGGTGAAATGAAGCACGGCCCCATCGCGCTCATCGATGAACACATGCCTGTACTCACCATCGCGCTCAAAGACGCGCTATACGACAAAATGGTCAGCCAGATTGAACAGGCCAAAGCGCGTGGTGGTATCGTGATCGCGCTGGCAACTGAGGGTGATGCCTTCATCCACACAAAGGCCGATCACGTGTTATATGTCCCGGAGACACCCTACCTCCTCAGCCCGATTGTCGCTGTCCTGCCCCTGCAGATGCTGGCCTATCACATCGCGGTGCGGCGCGGTGCGGATGTTGATCAACCCCGCAACCTCGCCAAAAGCGTGACTGTAGAGTAGCAGATTCTGCTCCTACCCCTATCAACTTAACTTATATCCTGCTGCCGGAGGCTAAGTCCTTCGGCAGCCTGAACGTCTGACCCGGCTGACTCAGTATATGCTGTTCAGAACCTGCAATAGCCACCTTTGCCAGAACAGGTTACACTCCCATATCCACAATAAACTGAATACCCTGGAGGCAGAGGCAGATGTCGAAATTCGATTATGACCTGTTCGTGATCGGTTCAGGTCCGGCAGGGCAGCGTGCAGCCATCCAGGCCGCAAAGCTCAACCGGCGTGCGGCAATTGCCGAGCGTAAAACAGTGGTAGGCGGGGTTTCGGTCAACCTGGGCACTATCCCCAGCAAAACCCTGCGCGAAGCCGTTCTCTATCTCTCAGGTTATCGTGAGCGCGGCATCTATGGCATGGCCTATAGTGTCAAGCAGAAAATCGGCATGGATGACCTGATGTTCAGGGCTGACCATGTCATTCGTACCGAAATCGACATCACCCGCCATCAACTGGTGCGTAACGGTATCGAAACCCTGGCGGCAGAGGCCTCTTTCATCGACTCACACACCCTGCATCTCAATCATGTAGCAGACACCGGATCACATACAGTCACCGCAGCGAATATCGTCATCGCTACAGGCACCAGCGCCACCCACGACCCTGATATCGACTTTGACGGTCAATTTATCCTCACCAGCGACGATATTATCCGGCTGGATCGTATTCCCCGCACCCTGGCGATTATCGGCGGTGGGGTTATTGGTGTCGAATACGCCAGCATTTTTACCGCCCTGGGGGTGCGTGTCACCCTGATCGACAAACACCAGCGGCTGCTTTCCTTTGTTGATTCCGAGATCATCGACAGCCTGATTTATCATTTGCGCTCACACCGTCTGACTCTGCGTCTGGGCGAAGCCGTGAGCCAGATGGAGCGAGTGGAGGACGAAAAGGGATCACGTGTGCGTATCCAACTTGCCAGTGGCAAACAGATTACCGCCGAAAAAGCGCTCTACAGCATTGGCCGCACAGGCGCGACCAGTAAGCTTAACCTGGAATGTGTGGGTATCAAACCGGATGGGCGGGGGCGGCTCTCGGTCAATGAAAATTATCAGACTGAAGTCACACATATCTATGCGGTAGGAGACGTGATCGGTTTCCCCAGCCTGGCTTCGACCTCGATGGAGCAAGGGCGGTTGGCTGCCGCCCATGCTTTTGCCGTGCCTACCAATAGCGTCCCGGAATTATTCCCCTATGGCATTTATGCGATTCCTGAAATTTCGACTGTTGGGCGCAGCGAGGAAGAATTAACGGCGGCGGGTATTCCCTACGAAGTGGGCAAAGCACATTATCGTGAGATCGCGCGAGGGCAGATTATTGGTGATCGCACAGGCTTTTTAAAAATAATTTTTCATCTTGAGACCCACGAAATTCTGGGTGTTCATATCATTGGCGAGGGCGCAAGTGAGTTGATTCACATTGGGCAGGCAGTTATGGCTTTTAAAGGTAAGATTGAATACTTTATTGATACAGTGTTTAATTACCCTACCCTGGCAGAATGCTATAAAACTGCTGCCTTTGACGGTATCAATCGCCTGAGTTAATAAAAATGCCCCAGCATAACGCCAGGGCATCCAATACCATCAATTTACAGCTTACTCGCCACCTGGGCGCAGCTCAACGTTGATCGGGGTAAAGCCTTCACCAGTCAGGTCAAGCTCCGGCATATCGGCCATCAGACTTTCGACAGCCGCTTCGGCCAGATCAGTGCGGAATGCACCTTGGCTGGGAGCC
>JBGSXK010000279.1:0-4829 GCA_041751455.1 Anaerolineae bacterium | reverse complement strand
ACCGACAAAGACCGCGAGGATGTTGAATTCGCGCTCAAAAAGGAAACTGACTATATCGCAATGTCTTTTGTGCGCCATGAAGAGGATATCCGCGAATTAAAATGGTTGATTCGGCATCTTGGTGCCCCTACTGACCCCGCCATTGTTGCCAAGATCGAAAAACATGAAGCACTGGAAAACATTGAATCGATTATTGCTGCCTCTGATGGCATTATGGTGGCACGTGGCGATCTGGGTGTAGAAACCCCGGCAGAAGAAGTCCCTGTTCACCAGAAACGCATTATTCGCCTCTGCAATGTCGCCAGCAAACCGGTAATTACGGCTACTCAAATGCTCAGTTCGATGGTCGATAATCCACGTCCAACCCGTGCAGAAGCCAGCGATGTTTACAATGCCATCGTGGATGGCACCGACGCAGTCATGCTCAGCAATGAAACTGCCAGTGGTAAATACCCCGTTGAAGCTGTAGAGACCATGGCCAACATCGCGCTCATTGCCGAAAAAAATCTGATGCTCGCACGTCATGCTGATCGGACTATTTATAAGCCCAGCATGACCGAACACCGTGAGGTCATTTCCGACGCGATTGGCCAGGCCACCTCACAGATCGCTGAGGTGTTAAACTGCAAGGCCATTATCACCTCTACGCTGACCGGCTACACTGCACGGCGTGTTGCCAAAGAACGCCCACATACACCTATCCTGTGTGTGACGCCCAGCCCCATCACTTATAAGCGTATGGCACTTGTATGGGGGGTGATCCCAATCATGATCCCACAGTTTAACACAATTGATGAAATGATCACTATTGTGGTGCGCACTGCCCATAGCGAAGGACTTATCAAACGTGGGGATACAATTGTTATTATTGCAGGGGTGCCCTTTGGCATTGGCGGCCAAACGAACTTTCTAAAAATCCATCTAGTCGGTGAGTCCGGTGAGATTTAACGGCTTCGCTGCCAACTAACGGTAATCGTCGCCATCGATAAACTCCAGCGAATCGCCCGTCTGTGGTGCCACGGGCTGCGTACTCGTGTAATCGGGAGCAGTTCGCCAATCCTGAGCAGGAGTTGTCGCTGGCGGCATATATCGGCTTTGCACTGGCTCTGCATGAGAAAGCTGGTTAGCTGCGCAATAAGGGCACAGGTTCCACGAAAGTTCCAGGGTTTGGTGGCACTGAATACAGGGTTTCTTTAAGCGTGTGTGGCAGTACGGGCAAGCTTGCCAGTTTTCACGCACTCGCTGCCCACACGCGGGGCACGCTGGCTTTTCCTCGATTTCTTGCAGTAAAGCCTCTTCTTCCAGTGAGCGTTCATAAGCCTCGGAAAGCGTTTCGCGCGGGCGCAGGAAAAGATAAATAAGAAGTCCAGGAAGGGTCAGCAGCGCAACTATGACCGTCACCAGAATTTGTGCCAGCGTATCACGGGAGCGTGCTCGCATATCACGATAAGTCCAGATAATCATTGCCAGCCAGAACGCCGCCAGGACCACACCACCGTAAATTGTTACACCTAACAAAATGTCTTCTGGGTTAAGATCAGGCATCTTAGACTCCGGCGCTCCTGAGTAGTTATAATTCAACTGGCGCTTTGTGACAGTATAGCAGTACCATTAAGCTCATGCAACGCGCCCGGTAAGAAACTTCATACTTGTCAGGGGATCATCCGTGCCCAACCAACAACATCTTGCCATCCGCGATTTACCAAATACTGATCGCCCCCGTGAACGGTTGTTATCACAGGGGGCAGCAGCGCTTTCAAATGCGGAGCTGTTAGCCGTCATACTTCGTACAGGCACCGCCCAGGAAAATGTCCTGCACCTTGCTGAGCGCATCCTTGCTCATTATGAAGGCTTAGTGGGTCTGGCACAGGCCATCCCTGCCGACCTGATCCATATACATGGGTTGGGGAGTGCCAAAATTGCCCAGATATGTGCTGCACTGGAACTTGGCAAACGTCTGGGGGCCCAGCCCACAGCGCAGCGTAAGGTCATAAATCAGGCTGCTGATGCCGTGCCTCTCGTGCACGATATGGGATATTTAACTCAGGAGCAGGTACGGGTTATTTTGCTGGATATAAACCGCCGTGTTCAGACAATTTCCACCGTTTATATCGGCACATTGAATGCCTCCGTAATCCGCTCATCCGAGATTTTCCGCGAGGCCGTGGTCCGTAATAGCCCTGCATTAATTCTGGTACATAACCACCCTTCAGGCGATCCAGCCCCTTCCCCAGAGGACATCGAAATTACACGAGTTCTGATTGATGCAGGCAAACTACTGGACATTCAAGTTGTCGATCACATCATCATCGGCCAGCAGAACTGGCTTTCCCTCAAGGATATGGGATTAGGGTTTCGCCACTCATAACGACACCTATGGAGCAGGCAAAAGTCCGACCTGAGCAACCTGTCCCAGCAAAGAGATTTCACTGATCTGGACATCATACTCATGACCGGAAGCATAAAACCAGATACCGATAATGGATCTGATCTGCTGTTCTTCCGGGAAAAGGGCTAGCAGATTGCCACTGTCGTAAAGATACCAGGAACTCCCATTGATGAATTCGTGCTCCTGCGCACAACTCGCGCATCGCAGAGGGTAAGTCATCTGTGGATCCATCTTGCTGTAAAAGCCATGAATCCACTGGCGCGGCTCACCCCGCGCATCCACGTAATCAATACGCAGCATCAGGGGACATTCGCTGCCTTTAAAACCACAAACCCCTAATGACTGGTGATGAATATAAAAGTTTGCACGCAGAGCGAGGTAATCCACATTTGCGGCTCTCATATCCAACGGATTAGAGCCAAAAGTCTGCGAACAGAAGGTGCGCCCATGCGAAGTCGCATCCTGATGGCGTTCCAAACGCAAGCTCATCCGCCCTTCGTGCAGTTGTGAACGGTATGATCCGGGTGGGTTATCTCCAGGGTCATTACTGCACACCCACCCGCTTAATAACTCTGAACCTGGGTGAATATTTTCGCTTAAAATCTCAAAGTTGCTGTTCCTGAGCAAATTTGTATATCCGGGCAGCAGCTCTACCCTGCTGTCCTCCGCGTAGAATACACCCTGCTGTCCGGCAGGAATACTATAACCATGTGTCTCGTCAGGGATTAAAAAAGCGTTGCCTCGCAGGTTAAAGACCCGTACCAGACTGTCAGAGGCATCGACAATATAATGCCCTGCACCCTGCAAATTCACACGTGGTTTCGTACCTGCTTCGGTCTGCAAGTAGACCAGGATGTTCCTGTCCACACTATCGGAAACCACAATATCAAACTCGCCACTGGCACTATAGAGATCAATCACATAATTTGTAGTACTCCACTCAAAGCGTGGCCTGGATGCTGAACGCAGTCGAGCAGAGGAGCTGCCCTTGAGGGTGACATGGGCAATCACATTGCTGTCAAGCAGGTCATTAAAGAAAAAAAGTGTGGCCTGCGATTGGGGTACTGTACTGACCCGCGCATTACTGGTGATGCTCGCCCGATCATAAGCTAAGCGCTCACTGGAGGCTTCAAATATCCCGGCAGAACCCCGTCCTACAACAAGCTGAGCCTCTAACGGAAAGCTGGATTGAAAAAGAAAATAATTGATGGTCAACCCCAGCACCACACACAGAATGCAAAAAATCGCGAAAGCCATCAGCAGTACACCCCAGGCCAGGCGCTGAGGATCAGCACCAGCATATACCTGAGGACGACTGGTTTCCAGGGCAGGCGAATTCACAGCAGACACCTCTAGCTTACGGGATAGACGCGGTTAATTATAGAGTACGCTTACTCCCCCGGCAAGACAACCTGCTCCGCCTGTCGCTGCATGATCCTCTTAACTTGCCCTCGACTCGCAACCTCTATATAATTTGATCTTAAGAGTTGCTCATTTTACTTTTGCAATCTAAATCTCGACAATGAACGCCCAGGCAAGTGAGGCGAGCGAATGCAGGCACATAACCAGCACCAGTACAACCCTGAGATGATTTCACAGGATATTTTAGAGTACATTGCCACCCATACCCAAGAAAAATCCATCTCGCATGTTTTGCAGAGCGCTATAAGCCTCACCGGTGCAGCCGGGGCCTGCTTCCTTGCCTTTGACGAAGTGCAGTTTTGCCTGGGCGAAGGCAAAAGCCAAGAACTAGTGGCGCACCAAGCAGAAATCACAGAGATCAGCACCCACTTACCCCCTGGCATCCATCTGAATCCCCATCCAGCTACAGCGTCCCCGATATTCGACCAGCCATACATCATATCGTCTATCAGAACAAAAGGCGCACTGGCTCTCATCTTTGAAAAAGCCCCACCTGCCGAAGGAGAGCATCTAAAGACACTTAACCCACTGATTAATGCACTGGCGATTCTCATGAATCATGCCGAAATCCATAACCAGCACCAAACCTCTCAGCAGTTAGCAACTTCGCTGCTCGCCAGTATTACCGATCCACTGCTGGTGCTGGACGAGCATCGTAAAATCCTGCTTTTGAATCCGGCGGCCGAGAGAGTATTTAAAACGACCACTTCCAAGTCACGCGGCAAATCCCTTCAGGAAGTCGTAAATTCCGATGAGCTAATGGTGCTTACTCAGGGTCCTAACAAAAAACGTACTGAATGGATCAGTGACGATGAAATGACCTTTGTCCCGCGTACCGAGCCAATCCTTGCTACAAGTGGAGAAATCGAGGGCTGGGTGCTGGCACTGCGCGACATCACCCATTTTAAAAAGCTCAATCGTAATCAGAACGAATTCACACGCATTGTTTCGCACGACCTACGCTCCCCATTGACTTCCATGCAAGGCTTCGCAAACATGCTGGAACTGGAATTGGTGG
>JBGSXK010000278.1:0-6590 GCA_041751455.1 Anaerolineae bacterium | reverse complement strand
GCTGACGATTGACGGCGATTATGTGCTGGAATTGCAGCGATTGACCCCGCAGGGCACGATTGTGGAATCTGACACACCGCGTGGTTTTGACTTTGAGCCAGAATTTCAACGTGGGTTTGTGTGGAACGGCCAGCACCAGATACGCGGAAGCGAATGCATTGGCTCTGAGTGGTCGATCAAGGATGTGGAGCGGCTGATTAACCTGCAAGGCTTTGACCTGGAAGCCGGGAGTGACCGGCGACCCGGCGAAGAACTGCGGATTTACGTACCCAGTCAGGGCATTGTGCTGGTGGAAGTTTTCTGGCAGCACCATACCCTGAGCCAATATGTTGGGCTGGGCAGGGCGCTCTCCCCGGTATTTGCCATCCTGGGTGAGGAGACCACAATTTCCGTGTGGTCGGCTTTCCCGCTGCCACAGATTGAGCCGCGTATTGTATACCCCTTTTAGCGGACGGATGATAATGATGAGACTGAGCATGAAGCAGTTCGCCAAGCCATTTGCCCGCCGGAGTGAGTCCGGCCAGACGATTGTGATCATGGCGCTGGGGTTCATTGCACTGCTGGCATTTGTCGGTATTGTGACGGATGTTTCGCTGATGTTCCTGAACTTTAATACCCTGACGCGCGCAGTAGACAGTGCATCGGTGGCAGCAGCAGGACAGGTGCGACGTATGGTGCCCAGCGACGCTGAATTGTGGGATGCCTGTGGTACGCTGGCACCACCACCAGGGGCAGAATGTGTATTGGATGCCAATGCAGAAGCATTTGCTCGCAGCTTCGCCAACGTGGGCGTGGCGGCGCGGCAGTTTCTGGAATTTTACGGCGTGAACCCGAAGGCCGTGCTGGTGGATATGTGTTCGACAGTGAGCATATACAACGAAGACACCGACCAGCTCGAACCGGCTGCCGAGGGCATGGAAGACGATTTTAATCAATTATGCGGCGATGATAATAATCAACGCAAGCTGATTCGGGTGACAGCACAGTCCAGTTCGCCGACTGTGTTCCTGCGGTTGGTCGGCTGGCCTGATATTGTTCTGGAAGCCTCGGCGATTTCTGAAACAGCGGTGCTGGACGTGGTGCTGATTATGGACGTTTCGGAATCAATGCTGAACGAAACGACCTACCGCACCTGGGCAGAAGAAGGTTATAACAATATCTATCTGCCGCCGCGTGTGACTGATGAAAATGGTGAGGAAATCGCAAACGACTTCGGCGGCTATGTCGCCGGATGGGCTTCAGATAATGCGTTCTACCGGATGTCGCAGAACGGTCAGGAGCTGGTCAACCAGCGCATGGAACGAGAGAATAACCCTGCTGACGGGTTATACGACCCTAATGGGCCATACCGTATTTATGAGCTGGGTTTTCCTGATCCTGTGAACTATACCGGCCCGGCGCGGCCTTCGGTACGCGCGGCCTGCCAGGTGCGTTATTATCCCTATTCGGTGGCCGTACCCGTGCCTACCGATTTGCGTTCTCTCTACAGCCGCGCAGGGATGCCCTATGTCACTTCCACAGGCAACTGGTTGGGCTTCATGCCCACTTTTGACTACTACGACTGCTGCAACGACCCGGATGGCAACGGCACATTTGAAGACCTGCTGTGCCAGCCCTTCCGCCAGGCGCGTGACGCGACCGAAGGCTTCTTGCAGCGTATTGACTTCCTGCGCGGGGACCGTGTCGCTTTTGTGACTTTTGACCGTGAGGCCTTCCTTGTCAATATCGAAGACGAGAACGGTGAGATCACGCATATGATCGAGAGTGAGGGTTATGCGGTGGAAACGCTGCGGCGCTATATCGGTGTGCGCGCTGAACCCAGCTACTACCTTCCCTCTGAAACCACAGTGGATGGTGAGACTGTGCGGTATGTGCCCTGGCAGTTGGGGCTGGATGGCAGCCCGGCACGCTCTCAAAGGCTCTCGCCCGATCATGACTACCCGGTGCGTGGTAACTGCCCGTTCCAGGATGCCACACTGGGTTTCCCGCTCGATGCCGGAAGTGATCCCTGGGGGCCGTACCGTGATATCTTCCCGCTGAACCCGCAGAACGCGCCCAACCGCCTGGAGCCGATCATGTACCCGCGTGGTGCCCTGTGGGATACGCTGAGAGTTACCTCACAGAGTGCGCCCCAGCGCTTTAACGCTAACTACAGCTATGACCTGTGGGCTTCGTGCAGTGGTACGAACATTGGCGCAGGGCTGCGCGAAGGCAGCAACGCGCTGCTGCACCCGCGCACTACCCGCACTGACGGTGCGGTGTGGGTCATGGTGCTGCTGAGCGACGGCGCGGCGGCAGGCAGTGACCCGGTCTTCGACGGGGGTGTGGGCACGGCTCCGACTGACCTGGCTTACCCCTACACCACCCGCCAGCCGGTGCAGTACGGCGGCCTGGGCCTGTGCCCACCGGGAACAACGGGCGGTACAGTGGGAACAACCCAAAGTGAACTGGTTGATCTTCGTGACGCTAAGGACATCCTGGGCGGTAACCCGACTTTCCCCTTCTGCTCCGACGAATCACCGGAATCACGCCACTTCTGTTTTGACCCATTGGTGCGTAACGGGGCAGGTGAGCAGACCTTTGTCGATCTGGCGAACAGCCGCTTCCCGGAATGCCGCACATTCTATGATGTGGACGACTACGCCCGTGACTGGGCGGACTGGATTGGACTGGCCGAGCCACCGGGACTGGCCGATATGGGCAGCGCAGCAGAGCAGCGCAACGCCGCGCAGCTACCCACGATCTTCTCCATTGGCTTTGGTCTGAATTTCGAGCATGGTACTACCCAGTGCAAGGCGGGCAATATCCGTGAGAACGCCGCCGACCCCAAGCAAAACGACCTGGAAGACTGCCTGGGTGAAGAGCTGCTGCGTTATATCGCTGATGTGGGCGACAACTTCCAGATTGATACCGACTACCAGCAGGACTGGCTGGACGACCGCCAGCAAAATCGCAGCCTGGCGATTAATGAGTGGGGCGACCGTGGGCCGTGTGAAGAGCAGAATATCGACCCGACGGACAGCTCTATCGATTTTGTGCAGCCGCTCCCGGCGGGACAAAGCTGTGGAAACTACTACAACGCCGCCAGCGGGCTGGAACTGGAACGAGTGTTTGATGACATCGCCTCGCGCATGTTTACCCGGCTGACTCAGTAAGATACAACAGGATGTGTTACACAGGGGCGGGTTTGCAAACCCGCCCCTGTAAAAGATCGAAAATGTTTAAAAAGTTAAAGTGTCCGTATCCTCGGCCTGGGGCTGATGAGAGGGGGGTGTAAAAAGTGAACACACCAGAAGAGATGCAACACCAAACCCATGTACGCCGGCGGAAAGGCCAGACCCTGGCCGAGTTCGCCATCACACTGCCAATTTTGCTGATCCTGGTGTTCGGGGTTATCGAGTTCGGGCGTGTGTTCCAGGCCTGGGTAACGCTGCAAAATGCGGCGCGCACGGCAGCCCGTTACGCCAGCACCGGCTCGTGGGATAAATCGCTGTTCCCGCTTATTGAAAGCGGACTGGACGACCCTGGCGCAGTGGTGCCCTGCGTGGCAGACGATCAGCGTGGTTCACCTGCCACCTTTGACCCTAATGGCAACGGCAATATCGTTGTCGATGGCTATGAGGGTGGCGCAGAGAGCCTGTTCGCAACCTGGTGGGACGGACGTGACTGTGACCCACGTGTGGTGCAGCATCAGGACTTGCGGAAGGACATTGTGCGTATCCTTTCCATTGTGGATGAAGCCTATCGCGGTGCGTCAGGGCTGTCTATAGGGCAAAGCCCGATCAAGTCCATCAGCTCCGAGGCAGATGTACGCAGTTTCCTGTACGATGTGTGGTATCGCCCGCTGCCTGGTGGTGAGATCAATAACTATCGTGACGGCCACAATCAATCCGGCTGGTTTGATGTGATGCTGTGCAGCTCACGCCCGAAGCTGAATGAATTTTCTGACAACGCTTTTGGGCCGTTTGGCGGGCGTTATGCCGGCATCCTGGATGTGGATGATGCCAATGGCACCACGGTGAACTCGCAGTTAGCGAATCGCGCCCCCGTCTGCCTGATGAACGAACTTCCCCCGCCCGACACAGGTGCGCCACGCAATCCTGGTGCGCCCTGGTGGGACGCGGGCAGCGCAGGCGACAGTGTGACAGTCGTGATTACGTTTAATCACCCGTTGATTACACCGCTGGGCCTGGCGGAATATATACCCCTACAGGCGCGACGTGTGGCCGTGAACGAAGCTTTCCGTGTGGCCGATGCCAGCCGTGCGCTGATCCCACCGGGTGAGGGTGGCCGTATCAACCGTCCGCCCATCGCGCGGGCATCGTCGAATTCGCCGCGTATGGACCTGGATAACGATGGGACAGAGCAGGTACAACTGTTCTCGTACGATGAGTTTAACAACCCCAGCTATGACCCCGATGGTGAAATTGTCCAGTACATCTGGTACAACGAGGGCGGTCAGCAGATTGCCACCGGGCCAAACCCGACGATCTCACTACCCCTTGGTGTTTTCAGGATCACGCTGGTGGTGATTGATAACCAGGGGGCAGAAGGCTCAGCCACAATCACGGTGGAAGTGCGCTCTCCTGTGCCGACGAATACGCCGACAGCCAGTGTGACCCCTTCGGAGACTCCGACGAATGCTCCGCCGTTTAGCTGCGATCTCATCACCGTGGGGGAGATTAGCTTCCAGTCTAACCGCGTCTACATGCAGATCAACAACCGCAATGTGGACTCCACTGAACTGACGGCGGTTCGGTTGAACTGGCAGCGGATTGGCGCCTTCCCCTCCATGCATGTCGCCAGCTTTTCGCTGGATAACATCATCCATTGGGCCGGGCAGGACTACACACCGCCGACAGACACCAATGCCGACCCACCTGTGCCGGCTGATCTGTTCGCGACATCTGATCGCACAGTGTATGCCGAGAGTATCATGACGTGGGAAGCGGTGTTCGCGGGTGGCCCGCCTGTGCTGCAAGACCCGTATGCCAACCCACCTGTATTCTATATGACACAGTATGACCTGGGCGGCACTACGTTTACCTTCCGCAATCCATTGGGCGCGCCCTGCGTAATCCCAATTGTATTGCCCCCGCCCACGCCCAGCCCGACGGTAGACCCGAATCAGCCAACAAACACACCGACTTACACGCCGGACTGTGCCAGCAGCCAGATCAGTGTGCGCTTCATTGAGTTCCAGTCCTTCGGTGTGGTACGCCTGGAAGTGACCAACCGCCGCCCCGTGGTGGGTGAGTTGATTAACTTCCGTGTCAACTGGGTGCAGCGTGCGCCGGGTATCATGACGCTGGAACGAGTGACAGTAGGTGGCCAGGGGCCAGCGGATACCTTTACGCCCACAGTCCGTGTGTGGCAGTCTGGCAGTGTGAGTGAAGACAGCGCGCCGCCGACTGTAGGCCGCAGTGAAGGCCAGTGGTTGACAAACTACACCTTCCCGCCCAACAGTGTCACGCCGCTGTACCTGGACTTTGGTGGGACAACCACGACTATCCAGACCTCGTTTAATGTCGCGCCCTCCGACTTTAACGGCACGTGGTTTGAGATCACCTGTGACAGTGACGGCGGTGGCGGCGGTGGTGGTGGCGGTGGTAACAGCGGCCTCATCGACCTGTTCGAGGAGAATACGCCTGCACCGACCAATACCGTAGGCCCAACGAACACGCCGCGCCCGACGTTCACCCCGTCGCGCACGTGGACACCCGGCCCGCCGACCAATACACCGATCCCACAGCCAAGTCCCACGGTGGGGCCGTCGAGTACGCCCCAGCCTACGCCGACACTGGCTTTCCCGACCCGCACTCCACAAAGCGGTGGCGGTACGGAAGGATAGTATAAGCCACAGTACACAGAATCCCCTGGTCACAAACCCAGGGGATTTTTATTTCATCACTACTGTTGCAGGGCGGTTGATGAGCCTTCGGCGGGCTGACAGGCAGATTTCAGACAATCGGTGGTCTTAAACTTCAACCCCCGCATTGCGCAGCTTTTCTTCTAACTGTTCGCGGGTATCGCGGAAGGACATTTCCAGATAGGGCAGCCCCAACCAGGCGTTCATAAGGCCGAAGATCGCGCCCGTGAGTACCCGGAAGACAGGCAGTGTCTCGCGGGGGGGCCACAGGTTGAACGGCGGATAACCCAGGAGCTGGCTAAAGCCGTCAATAGCGATAGGGCCGAGGCCGAGGAAGGCATAGAGCAGCAGCGGCACCGGACGCAGGCGATGCCGTATACGTGAAAAAATGATTGTGCCGACCAGGAGCGCGCTGTAGATGGTCATATCACGCTCGCACAACGTGTTCTTATAACCCATCGTGTCGTCGCCCCGGAAATCGCGCGAGGCGAATTGCAGCCATGCCGTGAATTCCTGCAAATCCTGCTTCGTGATCGTGGCGGGCATTTCCCCGTTGTGATAACGTGCATACCAGTAATTATAATGTTCGATAAAAACAGGAGATTGCACGGCATAATCTTCAAAAGGCACAAGGTTGGTGCCGCTGACCGCGCGCGGATAGGCGTACTGTTCGCCAAAGAAGAAAAACGAACGGAAGGCGAATTGGTGGCAGAAGGGGCTG
>JBGSXK010000277.1:0-2778 GCA_041751455.1 Anaerolineae bacterium | reverse complement strand
GATATTTTTCCTCAAAATAGGGTAGAACACGCTTTGCACAGTGAATTGCCCAGACAGCTAATGTTTTAGGATCAGTTTCTTTCGCAAGCTCTGCAAACTCGGCTTTGTAGTGAGCAAGTGAGAATTTTGATTTTTGCATTGGGACTCTTCCCAATAGGTTCTGAGGATGTTCTCACATAGCCAGATTAAGTTCCTGACAATGTGCAAATGTTAATACGACGGGCTTAGCGTTCAGCCGGGGACAGACACTACTCCTCCAGCGGTCTGACCGTGGCATGCAGAAACTCGAAATCGTCGCTGGGGGGCAGCATCCGCTTGACTTCGGTAATCTCGAACAGGCTGTCACCCAGGCGAACGTGCTCTCCTACCACCGGGCGCTCGTGTTGGTTCATCATACCACTGGGGTATTTCTTTTTCCCGCCAACCACAACATAGCTAACTGTATAAATCATGTGAATGACCTCCGACTAATAATCGAAGTTCTGATGACGGATTTTAAAACTCAGGTCCAGCGCCAGATTGCGCATCATCATATAGCCGAGGGTCGTGTCGTCTTTGCACAGGGCAGTGAAAGATGGCTCCTGAATGGTATAGAGCAGAGTATTCTCATGAGTTGCCCGCACGGTGGCTGAGCGTTCGCCCTGGTCGAGCAGAGCCATTTCGCCGAATACCTGCCCCTCTCCCAGGATGAGTGCTACCTGCGCCTGCCCTCGCTGATCCTGAATCACCACTTCTACCTGGCCGCTGCCGATCAGGTACATTTTGTCCCCCGGCGTGTTCTGGTTGATGATGATCTCACGTGGGTGGTAGTGCTCCATATGCGTCAGGGCAGCCACTTGCTCCAACTGTGCCTGGCTTAACCCCCGAAACAGGCTGACCCGTTTTAATAGCTGTGTTAATTCACTCATCACCTGTAAAACCTCTTAATTCAGGAATTCCTCTATAATTAAATTATATGCTATTTTCCATAAAGGTGGCATCACAACGTAAGAAGCCTGTTATAGACGCAGAAATCTAATACGCTTTTTATTCCATATGATTACACTGATAAGATGCATAACTGCATCATCCCAGGGAAATATTATGCTCAGACGTGCGAACAGACAATTTGCCCCACCTACGGACATTATTGAATTAGAGGATAAACTGGTTGTCGTAGTGGAAATTGCCGGGATGCGTACTGCGGATTTCGATATCACCCTGCATAACCGGACTCTGACCATCACCGGGGTAAGGGAGCGGATTGTGATGGATAACCCGGCATACCATCAGGTCGAGATTCACTTTGGAGAGTTTCGGATTGATTTGCCCCTGCCCTGGCCTGTGCAGCCTGAGGGGGTCAGTGCCAGTTACCAGCATGGTTTTCTTTACGTGGAGCTTCCACGACAGCCGGCTGAGCATATACCCATTGTGGAAATGAACGCCGAAGAACAGGACAAATTATGAGCGATCACATTGAACGCGATCTGACTGCCTCTGAAGCCCAGTCTGTGGCCGAGGGTGAAGAGTTGGATGTAAAGATTAAAGACAGCCCGGATGATCTGGAAGATCACGAGTCGGAGATTCCGGCGGAACTGCCAATTCTGCCCCTAAGAGGACTGGTGGTTTATCCACAGACAGCGATTCCGCTTACCGTGGGGCAACCGCGCAGTATGAAGCTGGTGGACGAAGCGGTAGCGGGTGACCGCCTGATCGGCCTTGTGACGGCGAAGAATCCTGAACTGGAAACGCCTGGGCCAGATGATGTCTACAACGTAGGCACAATGGCCGCTATTCACCGCCTGTTCCGTGCGCCGGATGGCACGATTCGCCTGCTGGTGCAGGGGCTGGCGCGCATTGAAGTTGAAGAATATACCGCGCACGAGCCTTACCTGAAAGCCCGGGTACGGGCGCTGCCGGAGTTAGCTGAAGATACGCTGGAAGTGGAGGCGATGACGCGCAACGTCGTGGATCAGTTTACCCGACTGGCTGATCTCGTGCCCAGTATCCCCAGCGAACTGATTTCATCGGCACTGAATGTGGATGACCCGTTGCAACTGGTCTATGCAGTAGCAACATATGTACGTATTGATCTGGAAGAAGCTCAGCGCTTGCTGGAATTCGATAATGTCGAGGACAAGCTGCGCCATCTGATGGGTATCCTCAGCAAAGAGCTGGAAGTGCTGGAACTGGGACGCAAAATCCAGACCGAAGCTCAGTCGGAGATGGAGCGGATGCAGCGTGAGTATTACCTGCGCGAGCAGCTCAAGGCCATCCAGCGCGAACTGGGGGAGGGCGATGAGCAGACGGTCGAGGTCGAAGAATTCCGTCTTAAGATCGCCGAAGCCGAGATGCCGGAAGAGGCCGAAAAAGAGGCACTGCGGGAACTTGACCGTCTTTCCAAGCTGCCGGTCGCGGCGGCGGAATATGGTGTGATCCGCACCTATCTGGACTGGATTACGAGTCTGCCCTGGTCAAAGCGTACCGATGATACGCTGAATATTGCCAATGCCCGTCAGGTGCTGGACGAAGACCATTACGGCCTGAAGGACATTAAAGAACGTATCCTTGAATATCTGGCTGTGCGTAAGCTGCGTGCTGACCGTGCCGATGACCGCGAAGATGATGATAAGGTGCGGGATTATGTCCGGCGCGAACGTCAGGGCGCAATTTTGTGCTTTGTGGGGCCGCCCGGTGTCGGCAAGACTTCACTCGGTTCCTCGATTGCGCGGGCGATGAACCGTAAATTTATCCGCATGAGCCTGGGCGTGGACACTGTGATTATCCCCAAGAAGAACG
>JBGSXK010000276.1:0-4341 GCA_041751455.1 Anaerolineae bacterium | reverse complement strand
TCACACATTACATGCGCCCCGTTTTCCAGCGCCAGCAGCGTCAGCTCGTAATGCGAGTCCGGCGGCGTGCCGATGATGACCAGATCGGGCTTTTCCTGTGCCATCAGGCTTTGCGCGTCGACATAGACAGCAGGCAGATTAAAGCGGGTTTTCATGACCTCGCGGCGTTCGGGGACTGTCTCGCAGGCAGCGACCACCTGAAACCCCTCGACCGACTGGCAGGCGGGCAGGTGTATACGCTCGGCCACTCCGCCCAACCCAAAAACTGCGATTCTCAGCATAATCAATCCCTCTATTGGGTGCGCTTTGCCAATGTATCCCGAATATGCAGGGCTGTGCCCACCGAGAACGAGACACCATTGTAGAAGTAGTAAAGCCAGTGCCAGAAGATGCTGACCAGCGCAAAGACCGGGCCGCGCAGCCGCGCCAGATAGCCGTACAGATGCCGGTTCAGCACCAGCAGCACCCCGGCCAGCACCCCGCTGATAAACAGCGCGTAAGATGTCAGCAGCACCAGCAGCAGGCTGAGCAGCAGCAGATAGACCAGTATAACCGAGATGCGATCCTCGACCTTCAGGTTGAGGTCGGCCTTGATGTTGCGGTTGCTCAGCAGCAGGCGCGTCCAGGGGATGCCGCGATCCAGAATATCGGTGCGAATCACGCGGAGCGGTGTCCAGCGCTTGAGGTGCGTCACCAGCAGGTCTTTATCCAGCACGATGCGCCCGCCCTGCGCCTTCAACCGGTAGCCGAGATCGATGTCCTCAATCGACGGGCGCGGATACCGTACCGAGTCGAAACCGCGCAGCCGCAGGAATACTTCGCGGCGGATACCGCCACAGCCGCCCCAGAACGTACTGGCATCGTCTGAGGCGTGCTGGTGGACAAAGTGATGCAGCAGGTTGCGGTACTGGCTCAGGAAATTCGACTCCGACGGCGTGGTATCATAGGAGCCAATGACCGCTTCGGGCGGGTTCCCCCCCTCAAAATGGGCCATCAGGCGAGCCAGCGTGTCCGGGTGAACTGCACAGTCAGCATCGGTGAAAAACAGCACATCCCCCCGCGCCTCAGCCGCCCCCAGATTACGGGCGACGGAGGGGCCAGAGCGCGGTTTTGCGGTGTACAGCAGACGCGCTGCATAATGTTGCGCGACCGCTGCCGATGAGTCGGTTGAGCCGTCATCGACCACCAGCAGTTCGTCCGGCTGCCGGTCTGATGCGGCCAATGCTTGCAGGCAGCGGGTAAAGGCCACGCCGCCGTTATACACCGGCACAATCACCGTCAGCGTCAGGCCCAACGCTCCCGCTCCTTCTCCAGCGCCTTAACACGCTGTTTTTCGTCGGGGAAAAGGTCGCCTATCAGCCGAAACACATCCTCGATTACCCCATCGGAATTCATGTACTTGAACGAACCGGTGCGCCCGACCAGGTGCAGGTTATCCCAGCGCTTCAGGAAGTCCAGTACACGCTGAAGGTGAACTTCATACCCCACGCGATATACCGGGTAGCCATAGGGTACACGCAGCACCCAGCCCTTGATGAAATCCGTCTGCTTGATCCACCCAATGGCGTGCATCTGCTCCACCACTCTGGCGATGATTGCGTCATCGCTCATCTCCCAGACCGGTTCGCCGCGTGTGGTGAAGATCTCCACCGCCAGCGAGGTCACATCGGACGAGGGGACCATCTCCGCACTCCAGTTTTTCGGCTCGTGGGTACGGCCAAAAATCAGCTTGGGGTCGGGGAAGTAGGTCCAGCTATCGGTACTGACCTGATCGCACTTCAGCGCCAGATCAACAATAATCAGGTCCCGATATTCCAGCTCATAGCTGTCCGCCACTGCCTGCGCCCCGCTATCGGCAGGCAGCATCCGCAGCAGCAGCGACAGCGGAATGGTGGAGATAATGGTCGCGCCCGTAACCTCATGCGTCGTAGCGTCATGGGTATATGTCACCACACCGCTCGACGGGTCTACGCCGGTCACGGCAGCACTGGTGATGACCCTACCGCCACGTGCCTCGATCTCCTCCTGAAGGCGGTCAGTAATCATCCCAAAGCCTTCACGGGGGTAATAGAAGCGGTCGATAATCGTTGGCGGTGGCGTGCGCCCTGGAACCAGCGCCCGAATCACTGTTGCAGCCAGGCTCGGCAGGCTGATGCGCTGTGCGGCCCACATAGCCGAAAGCTCGGTAGTGGGGATACCCCACACCTTTTCGGTGTACGGTTTGAAGTAAACCTCGTACAGCTTGCGCCCAAAGCGGTGGATCACCCAGTCCTCAAAGGTGTGATGCGGCTCCTGTAATGGCTTTATTTTCGCCCAGGCATAGCTGAGCAGCACCTGAACAGCCGTCAACGGGTCGAAGGTTTTCAATGCGCCGGGGAACTGAAGCGGGTAGCGGATATATTTCTCGTTCATACGGATATGACTCAGGCGCGGCACCTGCAACAGGTCTGCGCCCATCAGGTCGCGCAGCCAATTCACGACATCTTGATTATTACTGTGGAAGCGATGCCCGCCAATATCGAAGCGGTAACCATCGAAGACCAGGGTACGGGCCAGCCCGCCAGCATGAGCATCCTTCTCCAGCACAGTCACCTGATGCCCATATCGTGCCAGTTCATAGCCCACAGCCAGCCCAGCTATCCCACCGCCCAGTATCACCATATCCTGACGTTCTGTCATCCCCACTCCCCGATTCAATTTCTATTTATTAGGATGAGGTAATTCTAACTGACAATCGTCGGCCTTTCAAAAGGAAATAATACGATTGTATTTGGAACAATCATCCCGTTCTCTAAACAGATCACGGAGCCGATTTTTGTTTCCATGTTAATGAAACACATCTGTATCCGCCCACAGTTGTTGAGAGAATGAAGAGGTTCTTTGGATTGGAGTGAATGCAATGAATTTAAGCTGTGATGAAATGTCCTACGAAGATAAAAACGCAGTAATCCTATGTAGACATTCTATCGCTCGTGGTCTGGCAGATGACTACGAGGTGATGTTTGTGATGCTCGAACTGGAGAACCTGAAGCAGTAAACCGACCCGATGTGGTCGGTCAAGCCGAGCGCCTTCGCAGACGTTGGCTTTTGGTAATACTGTTTCAGCCTGTCAGGGATAAACGCAGACTTTCATGTGGACGGATAAATCAATTTGCTTGTCCTTAATTAGAGGGCAGGGATAGATTAGTAGAAAAGCTACCAATCCCACAGATACAACGCACACCCCATCCGCAGTGATTCGTCCCCACTAACATGCTGGATATTACACCATTGCTGTTCTGAACAAAGACCTCTGCCCCAATCCTGCGTCCATCACCTCTTTCCCGAATTTGAAGGACGGTGTAGGCTTCATTACCAAACTGCCGCCAGACTCCCTCTAATTGACGATCTGGACGATAGACAGCCCTCTCTTCAGCACAACTATTTGCATTGCCGTATAACGCCAGGGCGGCATTGAAGTCGTTATTATTGATTGCACTGATGAGTGAATGGGACAGCTCCTGCGGGGTGGGTGTTGCCATTGGAACATAGATGTTAGTCACGTAGTGGGTTATTCCCGCAACCACGGCCAGAATTCCAATAATTCCCGAAAGTACCCATTTATAGTGCAGGATAAACTGGACCAGTTGCTGAAGTTGTTTCACCAGGATGCCGCCGACCCTGGCATCTGCGAGCTGACCGCGCAATGCCGACGAGCTGCGCAGCAGCATCCCGATGCCAATTGGCAGTGCAATCAGGGAATAGATAAAAAGCTGTCCCTGCCGAGGCAGGCTGATTGACCGGGAAAATGTCTGGGTGAGGAGAGCGATAAGGCCGCCAACTCCCAGAATCAGAATGAGCAGTCCGGCTAATATACCACCTATAGATAGAAGGGCAGTTATGGGAAGCTGCTGTTTGGCAATGGTCTGCTGGTGCTGGCGCTGTACCTGATCGACGAAAGACCGTGCCTGCTCCCATGACATGGTGGAATGGTCACACAGGTAATAGATGATGTCATCCGTCTTAACGTGTCTGGACAAACTTTTGATTACGTATCGAGCAAGTGCTTCATCTTGAGCAGGTTGAGCAGGCTGACTTGATGCCGGTTTGTGCGCGGGTTGGCGGTGGTTGCTGCGGACATAGGCGACGAATTGGCGCGCCTGCTGCTCAGTCATTTTTGTGCGGGTTGTTAACACAGTGATGATTTCTTGCTCTGGTTTGTTGGCTGCGAGGCTTGCTTTCACAAACTCGATTCCGCGCTCTTTATTCATGTTGCTCTCCTGTCAGAATACAGGCAGTCCAACCTTACAAAGAAGATTATATCATTATTGATCCATTTTTATTCACTTAATATAAAACCAT
>JBGSXK010000275.1:0-16033 GCA_041751455.1 Anaerolineae bacterium | reverse complement strand
TACAGGGACAACCTCGAAATTTATGGCCACCATGGTTTAAGGGCGTAGATTAGAAGTCGGAGTTTCATCTAATTTTACGCCTAGCTAAGAGCATGGTTGTGGTCGCGCAGGTGCAGGCGAT
This sequence comes from Anaerolineae bacterium, assembly GCA_041751455.1. Lineage (GTDB taxonomy): Bacteria > Chloroflexota > Anaerolineae > Aggregatilineales > Phototrophicaceae > JAIOHN01. Next base: position 15,912 of record JBGSXK010000275.1, on the reverse strand, counting down.
GTATGATCTCACCGTCGAGGAAGCGCACACCTTTGCGGTCGGTGCGGCTGAGTTTCCACAAAATCTCTTCTTTCTAAAAAACAGACTATCCCGGACATACAGAAGCCTGTACGTCCGGGATAGGTTCTTCTTTATACATGAGCATGAACAGCTCAGGGCAGGGAGGGCCCAGGGTAGAACTGCACGAGGCCGAACTCATCGTAGCCCGCGAACAGCCCCGGCTGGTTGAGCAGGTTGCTGTAGGTGATGACCGAGACGAGCTTATAGAGGCCTGCCTGCGGTGGCATGTTGGGGCCGATGGTGAAGCTCTCGCTGTAGTTGTTGCCGCCTGTGACGGTCACATCACGGCTGGCGACCAGGAATTCTGGCCCCGGCCCGATGCTCTCCAGGTAGCAGCGCACGTGCCAGGTGCCGCCGATGGAGCCAACCAGCAGACCATTAACTGACCAGTCTACCCGCAGCGTCCATTGATCGGTCATGCTGATGATGGTGGTGTCGGGAATGCCGTTACCATCAATGAGATGGGTGTCCATTTCGCCGTGGAAGACGTGCGACCATGCTTGTGGGAATGTCGGTTCGAAAGGCATTTGCGTATCTCTCCTGTGTAGGTTAAAGTTGAACTGGTTGTGACTTGCTGCTGTCTGGATCAACTGCCGGCCTGCCGATCCGGTGCTGCGTTGTCTACTCACCCCAATGCCCCCGTTCTGATGTTTATCTACGCTGGTTTACGTTTTTCACAAATTTGTAGACAAACTCTCCGAGGGTGCATCTATAATTATGTTGGCTTGAGGATTGGGAGTCCAAAATGCCAGAACAGAATTATGATAGCTCGACGGCAACGGTAGGCATGATTGACTGGGATGACCAGTGGCTTACCCTCCTGAAGGAAATGCATGAAGGCGCGTGGGACGACCTGGTGACGAATTACACCGCTGACCTGCGCACCGATATTGGTGCATCCTTAAGAAAGCGGGGACTTTCGCCCGACCTGATGGATGATGTGGAGCAGGATACGTGGCGGGTCGCTATTCAGAAGATCGGCGAGTTTAATGCCGAGACGATGGACAAGCTGTACAACTGGCTGCGCGTGATCGCGCTTAACCGCATTCGCATGATAAAACGCAGCCAGCGGGAAGGCGAAGTCTACTTTGAAGAGATTGAAGAACATGAGTTTGAAGGCGGGGGATCGCTCGACCAGTTCATCTTCACTAATGACCTGAGCAACGAAAGCCCGGAAAGCATTCTGATGGTGCGTGAGCGCCTGGGGATGCTCGAAAGAGCTTTGCAGGAACTGAGCGCGCGTGACCGGGAAATAGTGATCCGCCGTTGGTTGTGGGGGGAAGCGCCGCGTGATCTGGCGCTGGATTATTTTCTGACTCCCCGCACCGTTTCAATGATCTTATTACGCGCGAAACAAACACTTGAGCGACTCGTTAGGGACATGGAATAGAAAGGGACGGATGCAGATGACCGAGTCATCGAATAAACTGCGCAAACTGGTCGCTGCTGAGGTGCAAACGCAGAGACAGATCAACGAAATGAAGCGGAAGGTTACGCCCGGTAAAATGCTGGGTATGTTTCTGGAAATGGCACTGAAGAACCGAGGCCGCTCCCGGCATTACTTCGCGCGGGCACTGGACATCGAGCCAGAGCTGGCAGATGGCATCCTGGACGGGCTGCTGCCTGCCTCAGAGATTGATGATGAGCTGTTAACAGAGATCGCGCGGGTAGTCAAACATGAGCCGAACACGCTGCGCCTGATCCTGGGGCAGCAGATCAACCCTACACGCAGCAGCAGTGACGAAGCACCGACGGCTGCCGCCAACAATCACCGCCCGCCTGCCGAACACAACGGCAAGGCACACTCCGGCGGTTTATAACCCTTTACCACACAAACCCGCCTTGCAGCCTGGGGGCTTAGGGGTTTGCCATATGGCAAACCCCTTTTTGTATGTGGCAGATGTGCGCTTTATGAACAGAGGGCGCTGCGTTCAAGCACCAACTTGAGGTATTCATTAGTAATGGGTAAAGGGCAGCCATCCGGGCCGGCTCTTATGTTACGATAATGATAACGAAATGGTGCTGATCTTCAGGAAGTGTACACATGAAACGACGCGATCACTGGTATAAGAATGCCATCATCTATTGTCTGGATGTGGAAACCTATATGGATGGTAATGGGGACGGCATTGGTGACTTTACGGGGCTGCTGATGCGTCTCGATCAACTTGCTGCGTTAGGGATTACGTGTATCTGGCTGCTGCCCTTCTACGAATCACCCAACCGGGACAATGGTTATGATGTTTCGGATTACTATCGTGTGGATCCACGGCTGGGTACGCTGGGCGATTTTGTGGAGTTTATGATTCGCGCAAAGCAGCATGGCATTCGGGTGATTGTGGACCTGGTGGTGAATCACACGTCTGTAGATCATCCCTGGTTTCAGGCGGCACGGTCTGACCCGAACTCTCCATATCATGATTATTACCTGTGGAGCGAGGAGAAACCAGAAGATGCGGAAACAGGTGTTGTATTTCCCGGTGTGCAGGAAACAACCTGGACCTATGATGAAGAGGCGGGAGCCTATTATTTTCACCGCTTTTACTCGCACCAGCCTGATCTGAACATCGCTAACCCTGATGTGCGAGAGGAAATCTACAAGATTATGGGCTTCTGGCTGCAACTGGGAGTCTCCGGTTTCCGCATTGATGCCGCGCCTTTCCTGATTGAACTCAAAGGCTCACAGGAATCCCTGATCGACAACCCACACCAGATTTTACGCGATCTACGTGATTTTCTTTCCTGGCGGCAGGGGGATGCCATTATCCTGGCGGAAGCGAACGTCACGATGGATGAAGTGCCTAATTACTTTGGCGATGGGGACAAGCTGCAAATGCTGTTCCACTTTATCTTAATGCAGAATATCTATCTGGCGTTGGCGCGTGGGGAAGCCGAACCTATTATCCGCGCGTTGAAAGAAGCACCGCCGATCCCTGACTCCGGGCAGTGGGCGATCTTCCTGCGGAATCATGATGAGCTGACACTGGACAAGTTAACCGAGAGTGAACGGGAGGAAGTTTTTAAGGCATTTGGCCCAGAGCCAGAAATGCAGATTTATGATCGTGGTATTCGGCGGCGGTTAGCGCCCATGCTGAAAAATGACCGCCGCTGCCTAGAACTGGCGCACAGCCTGCTGATGACGCTGCCGGGAACCCCGGTGTTATGGTATGGGCAGGAAATCGGCATGGGAGATGATCTATCGCTGGAGGAGCGCAATAGTGTGCGTACCCCGATGCAGTGGTCAGACGAGAAAAACGGCGGGTTTTCAAGCGCATCGCGTGAGGCGTTGGTTCGCCCGGTGATTGACAAAGGCGAATTCGGTTATGCGCAGGTCAATTTCGCCGCGCAGGACCGCGATCCCAATTCGCTGCTGTCGTGGACGGAAAAGGCGATTCGTGTGCGCAAAGAGTATCCTGAATTTGGATATGGAGCCTGGGAACTGATTGAAACGAACCAGTCGGGTGTGCTGGCGCACTGTTGTGTATGGGAGGGGAGCAGTGTGATTGCCCTGCACAATCTTACCGATCAGCTGGTCACGGTGACGCTGCATTTTGAGGAGGAAGATGCACACCAACTGCACGATCTGTTGGGCGATCACCTGTACGAGCTTGAGGTGAATACCTCAAAGGAGATTGAACTGTCGCCTTATGGGTATCGCTGGTTCAGGGTGCAGGCAGAGGCGGGGTAGGGGTGGCAACCGGGCGGTAAAAAGGGCGCAGCGCTGCTGCGCCCCTACGGATTTGTCGTGTGGGTCAGGATGTGGCGGGTGGAAGGTTCTGGTTGCGGCGGAACAGGTTGGTGGGGTCGTAGCGGGTTTTGATGGCGGCCAGCCGTTCCCAGGTGGCACCGGGATAGGCCTCGTGGACACGGGACTCGCCTTCGCTGCCCAGGAAGTTGACATAGGCCCCGGTGCTGTCCTGCCGCAGCGCTGTGGCGAAGCTGCTGACCCATGCTTCGTGGGACGGAGCTTCGTCGGGGTCTTCGTACATGGCGGCCACCGTGACCATCATCTGCCGTTCGCGGTGGGCGTAGGCGGTTGCTTCGGCAGGGACGCGGGCCACTGCACCGCCGAGGACACGAATCTGCGCGACGGCCATATTTGCCGTTGCTGCCTGAAGATGCTGGAAGATGGTGTCGATTTCTCGCTGGCCGATTTCATCCAGGAACATGACCCGTGCCACAGCGGTGGGGTGATATTCTTCCTCTGGCGGGTACATCTCCGGGTAGGGGATGGCCTTGACGGTGTCGGTAATGGGCGAAGCCAGCGCTCGGAATGGGGCGATGGCACGTTCCCCGGCTTCGACATCGCCTGTATAGACCATGAAGGCCATGATCGCTGGTTTGCCGTGATGATCGGCAGGGATGAAGGGCATGGGTGGGGCGATCATCACCGCGCTGATAATCGAGAGTTCTTCGGGCGCGGCCTGAGCGTGGGCGATAAAGTCACGCACGAGGGCAGGGGTGGCGGGCAAAATCATCATCCCGCCCACGACAGTGCCCACTTCGTAGAGGCGGAACTTGAAGCGGGTGACTACGCCGAAGTTGCCGCCGCCGCCGCGAATTGCCCAGAACAGGTCGGGGTGGTGGTCTTCGTCAATCTGGAGTATCTGGCCGTCTGCGGTGACGATTTCGGCAGCGAGCAGCGCGTCAATCGTCAGGCCGTATTTGCGCGTCAGGTAGCCGATGCCGCCGCCGAGGGTGATTCCGCCGATGCCGACTCCGCCGTTGTCGCCGAAGCCGGTTGCCAGGCCATAAGCCCCTGCCGCGTGGGTATATTCGCCTGCGGTCAGGCCAGCCTCTGCCCATGCTGTGCGCTGTTCGGGGTCAATTTCCAGCTTCTTCATTTGCGAGAGGTCGAGAAGGATGCCCCCTTCGGTAGTGCTGTGGCCGGCCATGCTGTGCCCGCCGCCCCGGACGGCCAGTTCTGCCCCGGTTTCGCGCGCGAAAAGCACGACCTGGGCCACATCGGCAGCGTCGGCTGCCCTGACGATCAGCGCCGGACGGCGGTCAAACCCACCGTAGAACACGGTACGCGCTGCGTCGTACTCTGCGTCTGCTGGCGTGAGGATGGGGCCGCGAACATGTGCATGAAGCTGGGAAACCGGGGCTGCATCCAGCGTGAGGGCGGGATTGGTATTTGCGTGTGTCATTTCAGTTGTCCCCTTCTAGCATGTCGTGTTTGGGCGGGCGGTGTGGCCTGCCCTTTCCTACGAACCTGCGCCATAAAGCGCTCAGGTAACAAATTCATTCTGCGGCAAAAGGGGGACAAGGTGAACAGTCATAAGAACAGATATTCTACTGTACTATCGGACAGTGCGGGTTTCAGGCTTAGGGCGGAGGCCCAGCACAGATGTCCGTCGGGCATTAAAGCACGTGACTAAAGACAGAAAACCTCCCATGGGGACTTCCTTCGGTCACGCTAAAGGGGATTATTTTTGGACGACGCGAATCAAAAGGGCGCAGCAGCGCTGCGCCCCTACGGAGATTTGGGGGATAGCTTAGTTTTCGGGCGGGAGGATGACCGCGTCGATGACGTGGATTACGCCATTCACGGCGTCAATATCGGTGATGACGACGTTCGCGCCGTTGACCATCACACCCATATCGCTCACCGAGACGGTGACAGGAGCGCCCTGTGCGGTGGTCAGTTCCAGCGTCACAGGCTCCATCATCATGTCGTCTTCCATCGCCTCTTCGGTGGCTTCAGGGTCGGCCATGTCCATATCATTGCCCATCAGCGCGTCGCTGATGTCGCCGCTGCGGTACACGCCATCGGCCAGCACATGATAGAGCAGAATGCTGGTCAGTGTGGACTGGTCGGCCAGCACGGTGTTGAGGGTGTCCTCACCCAGCGCGTTGAAAGCAGCATCGGTGGGGGCGAAGACGGTCAGTGTGGCCTCCGGGTTGGCGAGGGTTTCCAGCACTGCCGGGTCGGCGGCCTGAACAGCAGCCAGCAGCAGGGTGAATTCAGGCGCTTCTGAACCGGCAGACTGCACCACAATGTCGGCGATGGTACGGTCATCGGGGGTAATCACCGCGTCGATGACGTGGATGACGCCATTGCTGGCGACGATATCCACCATATCGAGGTTGAGCGGTGCGCCGTTGATCAGAATGCCGCCCTCGGTGGTGCCGGAAATATCAATATACTGACCGTTGAGGGTAGGTACACTTACGGTCTGGCCTTCGCTGGCATCCAGCAGGCCGACGACATCGCCAGAACCGACCACACCGGGAACCACATGGAAGGTCAGGATGCTGGAGAGCACGGCCTGATCCGCCAGAATGGCGTTGAACTGGTCTGCGCCCAGGAACTCGGCCAACTGTGCGAAGGCCGCATCAGTGGGGGCGAAGACGGTCAGCTCTGCATCGGGGTTGGCAAGGGCTTCCAGCACGGCGGGATCTGCGGCTTGGACTGCCGCCAGCAGCGTGCTGAATTCAGGGGACTCGCCTGTGGCAGCGGCGACCACGATGTCGGCGATGGTCTGGTCCTGTGCCAGCGCCGGGGTCACGGCAAAAACTGCCAGAACCAGTACTAATAAAACCCACAAAGACTTACGCATGTATTGACTCCTGTTAGTGTTAATCCAATAAAACAGCACCACAATGCTACAAGGAGGCATAGTAACCTTTTAATCTGAGAGCAGTTGAAGCTGCCAGTTAGGGCGAACTTAGCACTGGATCAATGCTGGTTAAGTGTAAGGCTAGCCAGAGATGAGAGGGCGACCCGTACTTCTATGATGGTGCGATAAAATAGGAAGGAATTCTCCATAAAAAGGCAAGTGACAATGGCCGATATTCTGGTTGTTGATGATGAAGAGAATATCCGCAACCTGGTTAAGGCTTACCTGGAAGCAGAAGGATATACCGTGTACGCTGCGCTGGATGGCCCACAGGGGTTGGCGCTGTTCCGCCGTTACCGCCCGGAGCTGGTGATTCTGGATGTGATGCTGCCGGGTATGGATGGCTTCGATGTGTTGCAGGACATCCGGCGTGAATCTGAGGTGTATGTGCTGATGCTGACTGCACGCTCGGAAGAGCCTGATCGGGTGGTGGGGCTGACGATTGGCGCAGATGATTACCTGACTAAGCCGTTTAGCCCGCGTGAGCTGGTGGCGCGTGTGAAGGCTATTCTGCGGCGTGGGCGCAGTACCAGCGCGACGGATGACTCCGTGCTGGTGATTGGCGATCTGCGCATTGACAGCCAGCGTTACGAAGTGTGGCGCGGGGAGGAACGTGTTGACCTGACCGCGCTGGAATTCAAGCTGCTCAAGCTGCTGGCGGCGCACCGGGGCATGGTGCTGAGTCGGGAGCAGTTGATTGAGAAGGTGTGGGGTTACGACTTTTACGGCGATGAGCGTGTGGTCGATGTGCATATCGGGCATATCCGGCAAAAGCTGGAAACTGACCCGGCGAACCCGCAGTATCTCTACACCGTGCGCGGAGTGGGTTATAAGTTCGGAGGCGACGGCTGATGAAACTGCGGACGAAGCTGTTTTTGTCGTATCTGATTGTAGTGCTGGTGAGCATCGGCCTGCTGGCGGCATTAACAGCGTATGTCGCGCCGTCGGCCTTTCTGGAAATCTCGCGGGTGGATGTGGTCTGGCGCGGTGGGCGGCCTTATTTTGTCGAGCGGGCAGAGACCACCAGCCCCATTCTGCTGTTCGATGACCTGCGGCTGGCGATTAACCAGGCGGTGCTGGTGGCGGGGGGGGTAGCGATCCTGAGTACGGTGGCGATTAGCTGGTGGATGAGCCGCCGCATTATCCGCCGCCTGCGCGAAGTGGCCGATGCCAGCCAGGACATTGCTGGCGGGCATTATCATAACCGTCTGGTGGTCAAAGGCGATGACGAAATCAGTGAGCTGGCCCATAACTTTAATCGTATGGCGCAGGCACTGGCGGCTACCGAGGCCACCCGCCGCCAGTTGATGGCTGATATCAGTCATGAGCTGAAAACCCCGCTGGCGAGTATCAAGGGTTATATGGAAGGGCTGGAAGATGGCGTGATCGCGCCTACGCCGGAGACATTTCACCTGGTCTACCGCGAAGCAGAGCGCTTGCAGCGGCTTGTGCGCGATTTACAGGAAATTTCCAGGGCAGAGGCTAACCTGCCGGATATTCATGTTGTGCAGTGTGACCCTGGGGTGCTGGTAGACACAGCGGTGGCGCGGCTGCAACCGCAGTTTGCAGGCAAAGGTGTGCTGCTGCAAAAGCATATCCCTGCGCTGGTGCCGGCGGTGTGTGCTGACCCTGACCGCGCCGGGCAGGTGCTGCTTAACCTGCTAGGGAACGCGCTGCAATATACGACTCCCGGTGGGTGTGTCACCATTGGCCTGACGCGAGAGGCAGAAGCGGTGCGCTTCTCTGTACGGGATACGGGAATCGGGTTGGAGCAGGGTGATCTGGCGCAGGTGTTCCAACGTTTTTACCGGGTGGATAAATCACGGGCGCGCAGCAGCGGCGGCAGCGGTATCGGCCTGACGATTGCGAAGTCGCTGGTGGAGGCGCAGGGTGGGCGCATCTGGGCAGAGAGTGCCGGGCTGGGGGAGGGCAGCGTGTTTCACTTCACACTGCCGCTGGCGTAAGGCAAGATCATTCAGCACGTGGTGTCAGGACGCACGAATCTGAAACTCCTCGAAGGTGCTGGTGAAGCCGTTCCCGATAGGCGAGGCGGCCATCAGGCCTACCGACAGGGTTTCGGCATGGGTCAGGTAAGCCTGGCGGATCATACGATAGGACTGTCCATCCAACGCGCAGTAGACTTCAATGGTGATGCCCTGACGAACGACCCGCAACCAGAGGGTGGACGGATTATGCGGGAGCGGCTCCAGTGAGTAGTCGGAAAAGTCGCGGGTGATGACAACTGTGGCATACTGCACTGCGTTGAAGACTTCAATGCCGCACTTGAGCCAGGTCTGTTCGTCCAGGCGCAGCATTAAGCCTGATTGGTCATACTGGTCGGGATAGGTGCCGCTGACTTTGACCTCTGCCACAAAATCTCCGGTGACAGGCTGAAAATAGAAGTGACCATGATCGCGTACAAGCCCACTGTGGGTTTTGCGCCAGAAATCTGTCTGTGGGCCGGAAGTGATGCGCAGGGTCTGGCCGTCGGCTTCCCAGTGGGGTGGTTCGTTATACCATTCCATCTTCGTTTGCTCCTGAGCGTAAGCTTATGATGTGTAGCAAAAGCCTGTATGGAAACAGAGCCAAAACCGGATCAGTCACCGCGAATCTGGTAAACTGCGCCCATGATGATGGCGTTACTTCTCTGGTAATCTGAGCAGGTCATCCACGCGCACCAACTGCCCGGTTGCCAATGAATGGTTGGCACTGATGCCGAGCAGAATGGAGGCCGCGCCGTCGATGTGTGAGGCGGCGCGTTTGAACGGGTCTTCGGGCGGGTTGGGCGCGAAAATCTGCTCCAGCATCACCGGGTCTGCGCCGCCATGCCCCCCCTGCGCGGGCGGGATTTCGACTTCGTAGGGCGCGGAAAACTGCGGATAGGCGCGAATCTGGCTGTATTTGAACGCGCCTTTGCTGGCGGCCAAGTTGAGGTCTTTGTGCTCCTTTTCCTGCTCCACCGCCTCGATGATGTCGAGTTCGATGCGGCCTTTTGTGCCTGTGATGGCGATCTTCAGCCCTTCCCAGGGGGAGTAGGCGACGAGACTGTACGACAGCAGTGCGCCATTACGATAACGCGCGGTGACACACATAGTATCCTCAATTGTGATCGGCTCGTCAAAGACGTTACGATCCCGCAGGTAGCCACTGTCTTTTTCGGCCTCTAAGTACAGCCCGCGCAGCGCATCGTTTTTATCCAGGAACAGCGCGAAGGGGTCATCCTGTGCGGCGGGTTCGCCTGTATAACGCTTGTAGGGATAGGTCTCACCACGGGCTTCGGCGTTTTCTTTGCCGTAAAAGAGCAGATCACCGAGCGCAAAAACTTCTTTGGGGTAGGAATCAATCCACCAGTTGACCAGATCAAAATGATGGGTAGCCTTGTGTACCAGCAGGCCACCGCTGTTGTGTTTTTCGCGGTGCCAGCGGCGGAAGTAGTCCGCGCCGTGATGGGTATCGAGCACCCATGAAAAATCGACATGCAGCGGACGGCCAATGGTATCCTGCATGACCAGTTCACGGAACTTCGTAAAGGCGGGGGCGTAACGGTAATTAAAGGTAATACGCAGCGCTCTGCCTGTGCGTTCGATGGCATCGAAGATGGCGCAGGCTTTTTCGGCATCGGTGGTCATGGGTTTCTCGCTGATGACATCGCAGCCGAGTTCCATCGCGCGGACAATGTAATGATGGTGGGTGGCATCCATAGTGGTGACGATGACTGTCTCCGGCTGAGTCTCCGCGATCATACGATCGAAGTCGGCAGCAGAGTAAGTGGGAATGGGTGCAAGGCCAAGAGTCTGGCCGAGCGTAGTATTATACCAATCCATGCGTATCTGGCTGAGGTCGCACAGGCCGACGAGTTCACAGTGTGCGGGATAGGTTTCCGTGATGGCGCGGACGAACATCCCGGCGCGCCCGCCTGTTCCCACGAGCGCGTAACGTTTGCGTGTCAAGATTACAACTCCTTACAATCACTTGACCGGTCAAGTAGATTTTAATTGTAAGCTTTTTTGGCCTGTTGCGCACGTACCAATGAGGACTGGAAAGGCAAGCATTATCTGTGCTGTTGAAGATTCATCCCGTGCCGTAGGTGTTACAGCGCGAAGAAGTCGCTGATTTCCCTGCGAACTTCATCGGGGCATTCGAGATAAGAGAAGTGTCCGCATTCTCTGTGGCCGGATTATCCTATAGAACCGCTGGCAGACTGCGATTACGTTACGGTAGTGAGCTTTGTTTTCCGCTGCGCTATCCCCAGTGGGCGGGTTGTGAGGTAAAATTGTGATTGATCTATCCTCATGCATTACGCATCCCCGGCGAGTCACAGTTACACGGGGCAGCGTTCAACCTGAAATCGCCATTTATGGCAGACAAAAGATAGTCGAAGGGAGCATTTAATGATTTCGACTTTTGCAGAACTTGGCCTGGGAGAAGCGACGCTCAAGGCGCTGAACGAACTGGGTTATGAAGAACCCACGCCTATTCAGGAGAAAACCATTCGTTTGATTCTGGAAGGTGCGGATGTCATCGCGCAGGCGCAGACGGGCACTGGTAAGACGGCGGCCTTCGCACTGCCGATCATCGAAAATCTGAACCCCAACGTGCGCCTGCCGCAGGCGCTGGTGCTGACCCCCACCCGCGAACTGGCCGTACAGGTGGCCGAGGCGTTCCATTCTTACAGCAAGTATTATCGGGTTTCGGTGCTGCCTGTGTATGGTGGGCAGCCTATTGAGCGCCAACTGCGCGCGCTTGACAGAGGGGTGCAGGTGGTGGTGGGAACCCCAGGGCGGCTGCACGATCACATCCGGCGCAAGACCCTTAATCTGTCACAGATTCGGACGGTGATCCTGGATGAAGCCGACGAGATGCTGGATATGGGCTTTAAAGAGGATATTGAAGCTGTGTTGAAAGAAGTGCCCACAGAGCGACAGACCGCGCTCTTTTCTGCCACCATGCCGCGTGCTATTGTGGAACTGGCGCGGCGCTCGATGCGTAATCCACATCGCATCACCGTGGAAGGTGAGCAGATGACCGTGCCGCAAATCCGGCAGATTTATTATGAAGTGGGCAGGCGCGATAAGTTCGAGGTGCTGGCACGTATCCTGGATTATGAAAGGCCGTCCTCCGCTATTATCTTCTGCCGCACCAAGCGCGAGGTGGATGCACTGGGTGAGCGGCTGATGGCGCGGGCCTACCCGGCAGAGACACTGCATGGTGACCTGAGCCAGGCGCAGCGTGACCGGGTGATGGGGCGTTTTCGCAGCGAGCAGGTGGAACTGCTGATTGCCACTGATGTGGCCGCGCGTGGGCTGGATATTGAGCATGTGTCGCACGTGATTAATTATGATATTCCGCTTGACCCGGAAAGCTATGTGCATCGCATCGGGCGGACGGGACGCGCCGGACGCACGGGCTGTGCGATCACGCTGGTGACACCGCGCGAACAGCGGTTGTGGCAGATGATCCAGCGCGCGACCAATGCCTCTATCCAGCGCATAAGGCTGCCCACGATTGCGGATGTGTTGGGACGGCGGCGTGAGGTGTTTAAGGAGATGCTGCGCGATACGATCAGCCAGGGGGACTTAGAACCTTATGCCATTATGGCCGAGGGGATGAGCGAGGAATACAGCCCGACTGAGCTGGCCGCTGCTGCTTTCAAGCTGCTGTTGGGTACGCCGCCCGATGAAACCGAGGATAAACTGGCCGAGGCAGAAGAAGGCACAGAAGCGAGCAAGAAACGCTCTAAGAAGCGGCGGGAACGGGAAGGCAGTCCGCTGCGGCCAGACCGCGGGATGACGCGGCTTTATCTCAGTGTAGGGCGCGAAGATGGGGTGCGTCCTGGTGATATTGTGGGCGCAATCGCCAATGAGGCGGATATTCCAGGACGTTCTATCGGCGCGATTGAACTGTATGACGGGTTCTCGCTGGTGGATGTGCCGAGCAACCAGGCACAGCACATCCTGCAAGCGCTTAAGAAGACCACTATTCGTAATCATAAAGTTACGGCCAGCATCGCCAAACCCACGAAAGCGAAAGACCAACCCTAACTCACAGGCACCCCTTCATGGGTAAAGGGTGTGGCCTCCATGCGAAGGTGGGTGTGGCGGTTAAAGTAAGTAAGGTGGTGCCGCGCGATGATAAAATCGTAGGTGATGCTGGGTTCCAGTGAAATGGGAATGTTGTTGGGAATAGTGGAGACGGCTTCGACCTGTCCCTTGAAGCCGTCTATCAGCCCGTAAACCCGCAACTCTGAACCGAGGTACTCGATCCGGTTAATGGTGAAGGGGATGAGCAGCACGTCGGTTTCCTGCATGGCGGAAAGCGGCAGGAAATTCTCGGCATGAAAACCGAGGATGCAGCTATCTTTTTCGACAAGGTTCATGGGGGGCGAGCCGAGGAAGGTGGCGACAAAGGTATCGGCGGGGCGGTGATAAAGCTCCTGTGCTTTGCCTACCTGTAAAATCTTTCCCTGGGACATCACGGCCACTCTATCGCCCATCGTCATAGCCTCTGACTGGTCATGGGTGACATAGATAGTGGTTACGCCGAGCCTTTTCTGGAACTGGCGCAGCTCGTTACGGGCCAGCGCGCGCAGCTTCACGTCCAGGTTCGAGAGCGGTTCATCGAGCAGAAAGACATCCGGCTCGCGCACGATGGCCCGCGCCAGCGCCACGCGCTGACGCTCACCGCCGGAAAGCTGGGCGGGTTTACGCTGGAGAAGGCGCTCAATGTTGAACATCTTCGCGGTGCGCTCCACCCGTTCCTGAATGAGCGGGCGCTTCATCCCAGCGCTTTTGAGCGGGAAAGCGATGTTCTGCTGCACGGTCATATGTGGGTAAAGGGCATAACTCTGGAAGACCATCGAAATGTTACGTGCGTTGGGAGGCAGGTGGTTGACGATGCGCTCCCCGATGCGAATATCACCATGCTGGGCGTGTTCCAGCCCGGCGATCAAGCGCAGTAAGGAAGTTTTTCCAGAGCCAGACGGCCCCACCAGCACCAGAAATTCGCCATCGCGGATTGAAAGATTGATATTGCTCACGGCGACCACATCGCCATAAAACAGATCCAGATTGTGTGTTTCCACAAGAGCCATCGCTTGCTGACCTTTTTGCTGTTACCTATGAATATTGAATTAAAAGAGGGGTTATTTCAATAAAGTATTTACCCCTATGATCTTATCATGGCATGAGTGGCTGCGCATATTAATAATTGATGATATATAACTTCAGCCCAGATAGGCGGCGACGATGCTCGCGTCGTCGCGTAAATCTGCCGCTGCGCCCTCATGCTGTACCGCGCCGCGCTCCAGCACATAGGCATAATCCGCAATCTGCAAGGCTTTACGGGCGTTCTGTTCGACCAGCAGAATGGGGATACCCTGTGCTTTAATGTCGGCGATGAGCGCGAACACTTCGTTCACCAGCAGCGGCGCGAGGCCCATACTTGGCTCATCGAGCATCAACAGGCGTGGGCGGGACATGAGCGCGCGCCCTACGGCCAGCATCTGCTGCTCGCCGCCACTTAACGAGCCGGCTTTCTGCTGGCGGCGTTCATCCAAGCGGGGGAAGCGCCGGAAAATATCGTTCATATCGGCTTCAATCGCGTCACGGTCTGTGCGGCGGAAGGCCCCCAACAGCAGGTTTTCCAGCACGGTCATCGTGGCGATAATCTGACGGCCTTCGGGCACCAGCGCCAGCCCGCGCCCGGTGATCTGGTCGGGTCGCCAGCCGCCGATTTCCACGCCGTCGAAAAGTATGCGACCCTGGCGCGGCCTCAGCAGCCCGATGATGGTGTGGAGGGTGGTGGTTTTGCCCGCGCCATTCGCGCCGATGAGGCTGACCACCTGCCCCTGTTCCAGTTTAAACGAGACACCGCGCAGCGCTTTGATCGCGCCGTAGCTGGTATGGAGATCGTGCACTTCAAGCAGCGCCATTATCGTCTTTCCCCAAATAAGCCTCGATTACCAGCGGGTTGTTCCTGATCGCGTCCGGTGCGCCGTGCGCGATAATCCGGCCAAAATTGAGCACGAAAATCTCATCACAGACCTGGCGAATGAGCGCCATGTCATGCTCGATCACCAGCACGGCCAGCCCTTCCTGCCGAAGTCGGATAATCTGCTCGCCAAGCTGCTGTGTCTCGATGGGATTCATGCCTGCTGTCGGTTCATCCAGCAGCACCAGTGAAGGATCAACCGCCAGCGCGCGCGCCATTTCCAGACGGCGCTGGTCGCCATAAGGCAGGCTGTCTGCCTGGTCGTGTGCCAACGCTGTAAGGTCGAAACGTTCCAGTAGCGCATGGGCACGCTGCCGCAGGGCCTGTTCATCGCGCCGGTGGCGTGGAGCGAAGACCAGCGCTTCCAGCAGTGTCGCCTGCCCGCGCCCATGCTGGCCGATGAGCAGGTTTTCCAACACTGTCATCTCCCCGAACAGGCGGATATTCTGATAGGTGCGTGCGATGCCCGCGCGTGTGATGCGATGGGGCGCAGCGTGGGTGATGTCCTGTCCCTTGAAGTGGATGCTGCCGCCGGTGGGATGATCGAGGCCGCTGATGTTGTTAATCAGGGTGGTCTTGCCCGCGCCATTGGGGCCGATGAGGCCGACGATGCGATTGGGCGGCACCGTCATGGTCACTTCGTGGAGCGCCTGCAAGCCGCCGAACTGGCGGGAAACTGAAGCGAGTTCAAGTGTCATCCGCGATGCTCCGAGGCAGGTTCACGCTGCGCTTCGGCCTGTCTGCCGCGCAGCCGCCGCCACAGACGCGCCCATCCCGCCGGATTCACCAGGCCGCCGGGCAGGTACACAATCACCAGCAGCAGAATCAGCCCGTTAGCAACTCCACGGTACTGGCGAAACTGACGCAGCACCTCCGGCAGGGAAGACAGCACCAGCGCGCCGACAATCGGCCCGACCCAGGTGGAGGTGCCGCCCAGTACAGCGAAGGCCAGGATATTCACCGCCAGATCAAAGCCGTAATTATCCGGGCTGATGGTGCGCGTCAGGTGGGCTTTGAGTACACCCGCTGCTGCCGCCAGCACCGCGCTCATGATGAAGACGGCGTTTTTGGTATAGACCACGTTGATGCCCATATTGGCGGCGGCCTGCTCATCCTGGCGGATGGCGGACATCGCCCGGCCAAAACGCGAGCGATGCAGGCGAATCATAAAATAGCTGACGAGCGCCAGCACTAACAACAGATGCCATATCTCGGTGATTTTAGGGATACCCGTGATGCC
>JBGSXK010000274.1:0-4528 GCA_041751455.1 Anaerolineae bacterium | reverse complement strand
GTGTCTGGTGAGGCTGGACAGTGTGACACCGGGCGCAGAGGCGCTGCAACTGGCACAGGAAACCCGTAAAGACCCACGGGTGGTGGAACTCATTCTGCGGGAAAGCAGCGTGATCTCCCGCAGAGCGCCGCATGTGCTGGTGGTACAACACCGGCTGGGTTTTGTGAGCGCCAATGCCGGGATCGACCAGTCAAACCTGGATGGCGGGGACGAACATGTGCTGCTGCTGCCGCCTGACCCGGATGCATCGGCACGGGGGCTGCGGGATGGTTTGCAGCAGTACACAGGTGTGACGGTGGGAATTGTCATCAGCGACTCGCACGGGCGGCCTTTTCGCCTGGGGACAGTGGGTGTGGCGATTGGCACGGCGGGTTTGCCTGCACTGCTGGATCTGCGTGGCCAGGAGGATTTATTCGGACGTAGATTACAGATCAGTATGCAGGGCTATGCTGATATGGTCGCTTCGGGGGCAGCACTGCTTAGCGGGGAAGGTCATGAAGGCCGCCCGGTGGTGCATCTGCGCGGGCTGGAATTCCCACCGCTAGAGGGTCGTACCAGCGATTTGTATCGCCCAGCAGCGGAGGATTTGTATCGTTAAACGTATTTGTGTGTGATGGATTAATCGATGAATAATGCACGACAGCACATGGCGTTGATGAGCGCGATTTTGACTCGGCGCTCGATACGACGTTACCATCCTGACCCTGTGCCACACGAGATCATTGAGCAAATTCTGACGGCGGCCATCTGGTCGCCCTCGGCCCATAACCGTCAGCCGTGGCGTTTCGCGGTGCTGGTGACCCAGACGCAGAAAGAGCTGCTGGCGCGGGCGATGGGCGCGCGACTGCGGCATGATCTGGAAGTGGACGCTGTGCCGCTGGAAGTGATCGAGAAGGATGTGGCGCGTTCGTATGCCCGTATTACGTCTGCCCCTGTGCTGGTGATGGTCTCTCTTTCCATGCGTGACATGGACACCTACGCCGATGAAAAACGCGCGCGAGCTGAGTACATCATGGCCGTGCAGAGCGTGGCGATGGCCGGGCAAAATCTGCTGCTGGCGGCACAGGATTATGGGCTGGGCGCGTGTTGGATGTGTGCACCGCTCTTCTGCCCTGATGTGGTGCGGGAGGCGCTGGCTTTGCCGGACGACTGGCAGCCGCAGGGCCTGATTACGCTGGGGTATCCCGCTGAGACACGCGAGAAAACCCGGCATCCACTAGAAACGAGTGTGTTGTGGCGTTAAAAAAAATTGTTACGCTGGTAGGCGGCGTGGGCGGTGCGAAGCTGGCACACGGCCTGGCGCAGATTCTCTCGCCTGAGCAGTTGACTGTCATTGTGAATACAGGGGATGATTTCTGGCATCTGGGACTGCGCATCTGCCCTGACCTGGATACGGTTATGTACACACTGGCCGATGTGGTGAATAAGGCTAACGGGTGGGGGGTGGCGGGTGATACCTTTAACACGCTGGAAGCCTTAAAACGTTATGGTATGGAGACCTGGTTCGGGCTGGGCGATCAAGACATAGCGACCCATCTGCTGCGCACCCAGAGCGGGCAGGCTGGCGTGCGGCTGACCGAGATTACCCGGAGGTTGACCAATGCACTGGGCATCCCGTGTCGTATTCTGCCGATGACTGATGCCCCGGTAGCCACAATGGTGGATACGCTGGAGCATGGTGAACTGGAATTTCAAGAATATTTTGTCCGGCATCGCTGGCAGCCCACGTTAAAGGGGCTGCGGTTGGGGGGCATCGAGCAGGCAGGGATGAGTGCCGAGGTCACCATGGCACTGGCTGAAGCGGATGCGATTCTGATTGGCCCGTCCAATCCGTGGCTTTCCATTATGCCGATTCTTAGTGTTCCGGGACTGCGTGAGGCGCTGCTGGCACGGGCAGTGCCGCGTGTGGCAATTACCCCCATTATTCAGGGTAAATCTGTTAAGGGACCTGCAAGTAAACTGATGACAGAATTAGGATATGAAGTATCGGCCACAACTGTGGTACGGTTCTACGGAGAAATCCTTAATGGTTTTGTGTATGATGAGCGTGATGCAGCACTGGGGATCTCCGGGCTGCGGACAATCCTACTCGATACACTTATGCATGACGATAATGACCGGGCGGTTTTCGCCCGTAAAGTGCTGGATTGGATAGAGGGATGGTAGGCAGATGAGTATATGGGCGATAATTCCGGTGAAGCCGTTAAACCGCGCCAAGACTCGCCTCTCTGGTGTATTGCAACCGGAACAGCGCCAGCAGCTTGCTGAGATGATGTTCCGCCATGTTTTACAGGTTGTGCGCGATGTCCCGCAGATCATCGGTACACTGGTTATTAGCCGCGATACAAAGGCACTGGCGATTGCTCGTGATTATAAAGCACGCACGGTGCAGGAAAGTGGCGCACCAGAACTGAATGCTGCGCTCACACGGGCGACCCAGGTGGTGGCCGGGTGGCGGGGAGAAGCGGTTCTGGTGCTCCCGGCGGATCTGCCGCTGGTGACTGGTGAGGACATCAGTCGTATTGCGCTGCTGGGGAGTGATCCGTTTTCGGTGGTGCTTTCTACAGACCAGAACGAGGATGGCACCAATGCGCTTCTGATGCGCCCGCCGGGATTGATGAGTTATGCCTTTGGGCCGGGGAGCTTCAGGCGGCATATCCAATTGGCGCGTGAGGCTGGGATTGAGCCGAAAGTGTATCGTTCTGACCGGCTGGCACTGGATATCGACCTGCCTGTAGACCTTGACCAGTACAATCATGTGGTACGAGGGCTGGACTACGAGCTGCGAGGTTAGGTTTTAGCTGCCGGATGACCGGCTGGTAAGTCAATTGTTTTATAACATTAAGGACTGATTTATGGCAGATCGTGTAGCCCTTTATTTACAGGACGCGCATCCGCTTCAGGATGCAATCAAATATGTGCAGTATGCCGAATCACGCGGGTTTGAGGCGGTGTGGCAGGCGGAGAGCCGTCTGGTGCGGGATGCGATTGTGCCAATGGCCGCATTTGCCGCCACAACACGGCATATCAAGATTGGCTCCGGCGTGATTAACAACTGGACGCGCAATGCGGCAGTGATCGCGGCGACTTACCTGACGCTGGATGACCTCGCGCCGGATCGAATCATCTGTGGGATTGGCGCGTGGTGGGATCCACTGGCGCAGAAGGTGGGTATTCAACGCCGCAAGCCGCTGCTGGCGATGCGTGAAGTCGTGGTTACGGTGCGGGCGCTGCTGGCGCGTGAAAACGTTACATTTCATGGCGAATTTGTACAACTGGACGGCGTAGAGCTGGATGTGGTGCATGGGCGTAAAGAGGCGCGTAATGTGCCAATCTACATCGGTGCAACCGGGCCGCAGATGATGGCACTGACGGGGGAGATTGCCGACGGGGCGGTGTTGAATTATCTGGTGTCCCCGGCCTATAATGAAGGGGCACTGGTGCAGCTTGAGAAGGGCGCGAAGGTGGCCGGGCGCAGCCTGGACGAGGTGGATCGCCCGCAGCTTGTGGTGTGTTCTGTCGATCACGACCGCAAGAAGGCGCTGGATGCCGCGCGCAAGCTGGTCACGCAGTACCTCGGCCAGCAGCCACACATCATGAAGGCCAGTGGGGTGAGGCAGGAACTGCTGGACGAGATCGCGCAGGTGCTCACGTGGCCGGCCACTGAAGAGCAGATCGAAGAAGCGATGCGGCTGGTGCCTGATGATGTGGTGCAGTTGATTACGGCCAGCGGCACACCTGAAGATGTCAAGGCGAAGGTGCGCGAGTATGTTGCTTATGGTGCGACCTGTCCGATTCTGTATCCGCTGGGTGAGGATGTACGGCTAATGATTGATGCCTTTGCTGATGGGTATTCCAAATAAGGCATGACTTCCCCTCACCCTAAATCTCTCTCCCCTTACAGGATGCTGAGCAGTCACAGGGGGGGAGGGGCTTCTTTTTTTGCTGAACGCAGGAATTTACTTATCTGGACGCTGTGCTGCGTCGCTGCGGGCGGGGTGTTTCTGGTCTATGCCTGTGCCAGCCTCACGGTAGGGCGTGGCCAGTTCCTTCTGCCGCTGGATGATGTCTATATTCATTTTCAGTATGCCAGACAACTTGCTCATGGGCAGCCTTTTGTTTATAACCCCGGCCAGTCGGCGACCAGCGGCGCGACCAGTTTTCTTTATCCGTTTATTCTCGGAGTTGGTTATCTCCTTGGATTTCAGGGATTGAATCTCAGCCTGTGGGCGATGGGTGTGGGAGCGCTGGCGCTGGCGGCATCAGCATGGCTGGTCTATAAGCTGGTGTGCCTCTATGGGGAATCACACAGGTTGGCGCTGATGGCCATGATCGTCTTTGCGCTGACGGGGGCGGTATCGTGGCATTTCATGAGCGGTATGGAAACAGGGCTGATGATTCTGCTCACACTGGCGACGCTGTATATGGTGATTCAGCGTCGTGTGTGTGGGTTTGTGGTCAGTGCGTCGCTGCTGGCACTGATGCGCCCCGAGGGGGGCATTATGGCGGTGGTGGGGTGCCTGGTGTT
>JBGSXK010000273.1:0-4409 GCA_041751455.1 Anaerolineae bacterium | reverse complement strand
TGGGCAGCCTGGCCGTAAATCTGTTTTTGATTATCTTTGTCAGTGTCTATCTGCTGATCGATCCGCTGGTCTATTATCGCTTTATTATCGTACTTACGCCTACCACACATGAGCAGCGTGTGCTGGAAATTCTGAACGGGCTGCGGCGCGCGATTACGATCTGGATCGGCGCGATGGTACTGGAAGTGACCATCACCGCGGTGATGGTCACATTCGCTTTAGGGGTGATCCTTCAGGTACCCAATGCCATCGCTTTGGGTTTGCTGGCTGGGCTGGGGAATATCGTTCCCTATATTGGTTACTGGGTCGCGCTGACCCCTATCGTGATCTTCGCGGCGGCCTCGTCTGGCCCGCTGACCGCGTTGCTGGCGTTCACGTTTTACTTCGTGATCGGCATTATCGAGGCCAATATTATTCTGCCCGCCAACCTCAAGAATAATCTGAATATCCCCGCTGCGCTGACGCTGCTGTTCCAGACGATTGCGGGTATCCTGCTGGGCTTCTGGGGTGTACTGCTGGCGGTGCCACTGCTGGCTGTCGTAATGTTGCTGGTGAAGGAGATTTACGTGGTGGATGCATTAGGCAAGCGTGACCCGCTGCCGGATGTGGTAGAGCTTCCAGAAGGTGAACTGGTGCTGGCGCTGCCAGAAATCGTGCCGACAATCGCCGAGTCGGGCGAATTCGACACGGAAGAAGGAGTGTAGAGATTTAGGTGAGTAGGGGCAACAAAGGGGTGTTACCCCTACTTATTATGAAGCAATACGGTTTCAGCTTAGACTCCCCGCATTTCCTGAGTGTCATAAAGACGTGGACGTGGGTAGCTGCCTGACCAGTCGAGCTTCTTGACAGTACGGTGCTTGGCTGCTTCGCGGCGTTGGTAAGCCACATACCAGTAAAGCATAAGCAGGGTAGTCACAGTGTAAAAGCTGTGCAACAGCCACACCGGGCCAAATGGCAGGCTGGAGATATACAGCCAGTGAATGAAATTACCACTGTTGTTCAACAGTAGGTTTGCCAGGCTGTACGAGCGCATATCGCCGGAATGCCAGGCTTTGTAAAGCATGGGCAGGGTCGCAAACGCGAAGATCGCGCTGGAAATACTACCCGCGATGAGCTGCAGGATTTCGGTGTTCATGATGACTCCATAAGTTATGGCGGGTTTTTGTCACTTTTAACGTAAACCCGCGAATAAATCGTCCTCGATAGCACGCCCGCCGTTGACAAAGCTAAGCGCACGATAAAATGTTTGTTCTCGCCACAATTGCTGATGAAAGCTCTCCGACAGGCTTTGCCAGAGGTCATCCGGCACCTGCGATTGATGAGCAGCTATGGCCGCGCTGGCCTGCCGCCAGTACATGCTGGTATCTAGACGGGTTGTCACCGCCCAATCCACCCAGGGCGCACCCCGGCGCTCCACGCCATCAAATTCCATCACAATCTCGCCAAAAGCCGCAAAATACAGATCATACAGTGATGCAGTTTCGGCCAGGTAATAGAGCTTGGCGACCCGGTGCGGCGGCCATGTCTGCGCGGCAGGGTAATCGGCATCGGCAGCGGCCACGACTGCTGCACTGGTGAGCTGGCAGATGGCGATATGATCAGGATGGCCATATGCGCCAAAAGGATCGAATGTGACTATCACGTGTGGGCGTACCCGCCGGATATGTGATACGAGCTTGCTTGTCACTTCGACAGGGTTTGCCTGGTCAAGGTCGCCGTCGATATAATCCAGGATGATGACTTCGTGTACGCCCAGCAGTGCTGCCGCCGCATGTAGTTCGCCTTCGCGCTGCTGACCGAGTGCTTGCAGGCCTGGGTTGTCCTCTGGTGCGCCCTGCCAGCCGCGTTCACCGCGTGTCGCGCTGATGACATAAGTCTCTACCCCTTCAGCGGCGTATTTCGCCAGCATACCGCCTGTCCCCATCGATTCATCGTCCGGGTGGGCGAAGATGCACATCAGCTTCAAAGTCTCGGTCATGGTATTTCCCTTTCTGTATCTGGTGTATTACGTGGCAACAGGGCACAGAATACTGCGCCCTGTCCAAGCATAATCGGTTCTTCAGCGTGCGGCTAGGCAGTGCGCTTGAATGTCAGCGCATTCACTTGCTCCCCGATGCACTCTCCCTGTGCGATGCCGTCCACGATGGCGGCGCGGTAGTGAATGCCGCCATACAGCCGGGACATGGCGGCTTCTTCCGCCATTTCTGCAAACGAGCTGAAATTGCGCGGTGTGAATCCCCGGTCATCATGGGTGTGGTCGGTGAAAGCGTAGTTCTCGCCAAACAGCGTGGTCAGGACAGCCGCCGTCGCCCCGGATTGCACCGAGTGGCCGGAAGGATATTCCGGGAAGGGCGGTGTGTTGAGCAGCGGCATCCACTCTGCATCAAAGACTTCCTGAATGTACGTCACCGGGCGCAGCAGGTTATGGACATATTTATTGCTCCAGCAGCCGATAAACGCATCCGCCACTGCGATGCCTATCCTGGCATAAGCCTCTGCCGCCAGGTCGAGCCGAGCAGCTTCCTGTCGCAGCACCTGCGTCGTCACTGAAATCGAATGGCCGGGCGGGGTCGCAGTCTGCCCGGGGTCGTCGGCCCAGAACTCTGCGATTTCCGCCTTTTCGGAAGACAGGTTCGTGGTGACTTTGTAGACTTCCAGTGCTTCAATATAGAAGTTGGAGTCCACTTCTGTCGAGTAGGCGAGCGGTTCGGTGATGGCACACTGGTCACTTGCAGCCAGCACGAAGGTACGATTCTCTCCCCAATAGGGCTGCAAGGCAGGCTGCGGGTCGCCGTTGAGCCGTGGTGTCGGAATCCATAGCCCATCCCCCACGGGTGGCACATAATCCGCCGGGAAATTGGTGAGATAGCCCTCATGCCCGCCATCGCTCACTGACCAGTCAAAAATGGCATTGGCTACAGCCCGCCCATAGGTGACGGAGCGCTCATAGGTGGATGTATCCATCTCTGCCAGGAACTGCTGCCCAAAAGCCCGGTTCAGCGTGTCAATGGCGGCCTGGTTCTCCTCGGTAGCGGTGGGAAACAGAGCACGGGTGATGCTGTCCAGAGCACTATTGGCTACCGACGGCCAGTGATAGGCCGCGTTTGTTTCAGGCTGCGGTACAACTTGCAGGTCGTTCAACTGGCCGACCATCGATTGATACTCTGGCATTCCTGGCACAACAGCTTCGTAAAGTGTTACGCCCGTATAGGCGAAGGCACGCGCGGCCACAGGCGGGGTAAAGCCCCCTGTTTCGCGTACCAGCTTCAACTGCAAGTCGAACCAGGCGGTAGCGACTTCCGCGTCATAATCGGCAGTCAATGTTTCTGCCTGGGCTGAGGTGCGCAGCGGTGATGTCAGCACTACCAGCATAATCACCAACAGCAGCAGTGTCAGCAGATTGATATTGTGTCTCAGCACTGGCCCGGTGTGGCGGGTGAAAGGGTTCGTCATTTTCTATCTCCTTATGTTACAGCTTGACTTGCGCTGACTTTCAGGTCATTTCCGGCTGAGCTTCGGCCAGGGCGATGCGGATTTCACGCATCCCGTAAGCAAAAGACTGGGTGAATGGAAAGCCGCTCCGACGCAGGATGTGCATCACAGGTTCGTTGGCAGAGTAGACCAGCGCGTCAAAGGCCATGATCTTCTGCTGGCGGGCGTGCTGGCACAGATGCCAGAACAGGAATTTGCCCAGGCCGCGCCCCTGATACTGGTCTTCCACCAGCAGCGCAGGCTCGGCTACCTGTGGTGTTTCCAGCAGGTAATAGGCCATGCCAACCACTTTTTCCCCCGGTGACTCCGCGATAGCGACAAAGGCCGCGCCGGCTTCTGGTGGCAGGTGGTACAGGTGTTCAAACTCGGCAGCCGGTGGCGCAGCATACTGCATATAACGCTGGTACAGACTGTTGGACGATAGACGCTGGTGCATATCGTCAATCATGTCCGCATCGCCCGGCTGAACAGGCCGGATGAGGATGCGTGTTCTATCATTGAGTGTCGCGTAAGTCATAGAGAGCATGGTTGGTTCCTTTTTGGCTTTCAACCCACGACTTTTGGTTTTCTTCATAAGACGTGGAAAACTGACGGTATATCAGGTGTTATAGAAATGACGGATTCAGATATTGCAGCGCATGAGAACGGTCTGTATCCGGGTTAATGTTCTGGTTCAGCCGGAACAGGTTTTTCGGGTCATACTTGCGCTTGAGCTGAGCCAGTCGCCAGAAGTTCTCGCCAAAGGACTTGCGCATCATTGCCTCGCCTTCCTCATATAAACCAGGGAAATTGAGGTACTGGTTGCCATTGGAGAACGGGTGCAGCCCTGCTACGAAATCACGCACCCACTGGATCTGGACCACGTCTTCGGCGGCCTCATGCCAATTGGATTCCACACCAATCAGAAAGGGTGCACT
>JBGSXK010000272.1:0-2608 GCA_041751455.1 Anaerolineae bacterium | reverse complement strand
GGCGTGACGACCACCGCGCGCAGCAGTTGGATGTTCTGGCGGTTTACATGTGTGGGTAAAACCTGATCGAGTGGGGTGTTCATAAATCACTCTCGTGCTGTTGTGAACAACATAGACTTCTGCCTGTAGTATTGATCCTGGGACATAACATCTGCCTAAATACGGCCATATTCCTGCATCAGCTCATGGAGTACAGCATGGGGCAGCGCATAAACGGTGCGGTGATCGCGCCCGGTGCTGGTTTGCGCTGCGATCATCGAATTGAGGATGGACTCCTCTACGGCTTCAATCACGGCCAGGAAAAATTCATCAATCGTGCGACCATCATCGACATAACGCGGCGCAGTGTCGATCACCTCATCGGGATAATGAAACGTGCGGTTGGTGGTGGAAAAAGCGATGACAAAATCACCACTCTGATCACCGCTGATGGCCCCTGTGCGAGCCAGCCCGAAAGCTGCGCGCTTCGCCAGGCGTTCCAGTTGTGAGGCGGAGAAGGGCGCATCCGTCGCCAGCACGATCATGATCGAACCGGGGCTGGTCTGGGGCATATGGCTTTCCATCAGCCGCTGGCCCACAGGTACGCCCAGCACCATCAGCTCCTCGCGCCTGCCATAATTGGATTGTACCAGCGCACCGACTGTAAAGCGCCCCTGCATCACCTGGCGTGAGGCGGTGCCAATGCCGCCTTTGAACTGGAAGCAGGTGGTGCCTGTGCCCGCGCCTACATTACCCTCTGGCACCGCACCGCCTGCCGCGCTTTCGATAGCCGTCCAGACATGCTCCGGGCGGATATGCCTGCCGCGCGCGTCGTTGAGCCAGGCATCGTTACATTCACCGACCAGACAGTTGACCGTCCCTGTGGTGAGGGCGATATCGGCGTTCATTTGCAGCATGTAGGTCATCAGCGCGTCACCCGCGCGCGCCACACTCAGGTTGCTGGTGAGGATGATGGGGGTTTCCAGTGTGCCGCGCTCCCGCACCTGCTCGAAACCCATGACCTTGCCGAAGCCATTGATTGAATAAACGGCCGCCGCTGGTTTCTCGCGGAAGATGTTACCGCTGTGCGCGAGGATGGCCGTGACTCCGGTGCGGACAGGCCCTTCACCCTCCACCAGTGTCCCCTCACCGCGTATCAGCGTGGTGTGCCCCACCATCACCCCCGGCACATCGGTAATGGCGTTGTACATCCCGGTGGGCAGCCGTCCCGGTGTAATTCCCAGATCACGCAGTCGTGTCATGTGTGTTCATCCCTGTGTAAAGCCGGGTTGTCGCCAGTCAGCATTTTAGCCCGGTAGAATTTCACTCCGCTATTCTAACAAATCTATTCAGTCTGGGTAATCACCGCTAAAATTCAGTGAGACTCTGACATAAGGACAGCACGATTATGCCGCATCAATGGTTGGATTGGGCACAGCGTTTGCAGGCTATCGCCCAGACCGGACTGCATTATGAACCACATCCATTTGACCGGGAACGTTACGAGGCCATGCGTGAGATCGCGGCGGAGATGATCGCGGCGTATGGCGGGGCAGAAATTGATGTGATCCGTGATCTATACAGCGCGCAGACCGGACATGCCACACCCAAAGTGGATGTGCGAGGGGTAGTCTTTAAAGGCGATGCACTGCTGCTGGTGCGCGAAAACCTGGATGGAGGACGCTGGACGCTGCCGGGCGGTTGGGCAGATATCAATGAAGTGCCCAGCGCGGCCACTGTGCGCGAGGTCTACGAGGAAACGGGCTACCTCACGCACGCGGCGAAGCTGCTGGCGGTTTATGATCGCCGTCTGCATGGCCACTCACCGACTCTGTTTCACAGTTATAAACTGTTCTTTCTCTGCGAACTGCTGGCTGACCAGCCAAGCACGGCTTACAGGGATGAAACCAGCGCATCCTATCAGGAAACCGGGGAAGCACGTTTCTTCCGCGAGGATATGCTTCCAGAGGATTTATCCATTGGGAGGGTGACACCCAGCCAGATCAAGCGCTTTTTCGAGCATCTGCGCCAGCCCGACCTGCCTACTGACTTTGATTGATTTTATGGTTTCCAAGCGGGCAGGCTGATGTTACTCAACGTGTCTGAAAACCAGCGATACAACACGGTCCCACGCGCATCCACGATTACGACATGGTTCTGCCGCCCGGCACGGGCAGTATAGGAGAGACGTTGGCTGTCCTGCGACCAGTGGCCGACACGAATCTGATCATAACTGCCAGTGTGATTGTATACCTGGTGTTCTGCCAGGTTCACGATGGAAATTGCCTGGTTGCGCACTGTTGTGGCCAGCAGGCGGCTGTCTGGTGACCAGACGAAATACGGTGGCAGTTGCAGCGGTGTGCTGAGTACCGGATACGCCTCACTGCCATCGGCGCGCATGGTGTGCAGCAGGTGCCGCCCGCCCACATGCGCTGCGAAGGCGATCTGTGTACCATCGGGTGACCAGCGTGGCAGGGCTTTCTGCCAGGGGGAAGCTGTCAGCGGCGTAGTGATTCCCTGCTGCCAGTCCAGCATATAGAGGTTCTGGCTGCCGTCCTGATCGGAGATGAAGATGACTTTCGTGCCATCGGGCGACACATTCGGCATCCTGTCGGCAGCGGGGCTGTCG
>JBGSXK010000271.1:0-11142 GCA_041751455.1 Anaerolineae bacterium | reverse complement strand
CGATACCATGCGCGCCATCAGTGGCAATATGCACTTCGTAGCTGCCACGCGCCTGCAAAATGCGCCCGATCAACCGCGCCGCATCCACGTTATCCTCAACGATGACAATACGCCGCACAATCGAGTCCATTTGCTCCAGCGCAGAGAGCAGGCCTTCCTCCGGCATGACCGGAACCTGCGATTTCTGCGACAAATCCACCTGCCGCTGCCATTGTTCGCCCAGGATCTGGGTCTCTACAGGCAGCGTATGGCCAGAGCAGTTGACCACGACCACATCGTCCGGCTTGATAATGCCGCGCTGTACCATTTTGAACAACCCGGCGAAAGTCACACCTGTGGCTGGCTCGACTGAAATGCCGTCGTTGCGTGCCAGAATACGAATGGCCTGGAAGGCCTCTTCGTCGGTGGCTGAAATAAACGTGCCCCCATAATCAGCTACGTAATCATACAGCAATTCATAGGCGCGTCCGGGGTGGCCGGTTGCCAGCGTAGCAATGATGGTCTGTGGGTTATCAATAGGTGTGGCGATGCGCTGGCCACGGTCGAAGGCCTCGACCATCGGCGCGCAGCCGGTAGACTGAATGATCCCCATCGCGGGCATTTTATCCACAAGGCCAAAATCATACATCTCACGGAAGCCCTTACCTACCCCTATCGGCCCCATGCCACCGCTTACCCCCTGCAGGAACCAGTCGGGCGCACGCCAGCGCTGGCCGCCCTCAAGCTGATCGCCGAGCTGTTCGGCGATCTCATAAGACATGGTCTTCATGGCTTCAATTGCCGCCACACTCTTGATGCCCCGATCAAGAAACACCCGTTTGGTCTGGGCAAAGCGCGCGGCAAATTCTTTCGTCTGGTCATATGTTCCGGTGATCTTAATGACCTCTGCGCCATAGACCGCCGCTTCACGCATCTTATCGCCGGGTGCCAGGCTGGGGAAGAACGCCCACAGCTTGATGCCTGCCCGCGCACAATAGGCCGCGTAAGCAATCGCCACGTTGCCCGTACTGGCGACCACCAGCTCCTCCACACCCATCTCGCGCAGGGCGGAGATAGCTACCGTCGCCTGACGGTCTTTAAAGCTGCCGGTTGGCCCCTGGCGCTCATCCTTGAGATACAGATTCTTCAATCCCAGGCTGGCTGCCAGCGCCCGTGACTTAATCAACGGAGTACTGCCTTCGCCCAGGCTGACGATATTTTGCGGATCATAAATGGGCAGCACTTCGTGATAGCGCCACAGGCTGGTCCCCCGCTTTTCCAGTGAATTCAGCCAGCTCTTGACATCAATGCTGCTCAACTCATAACGTGCTTCCAGGATCACCTCGCCGCACTTTGGGCAACCTGCGATATTCTTGTCCAGCGCGACCCGTGTCCGACAGTTGATGCACTCCAGTTCGATATGTTTGGTGTGTGCTGCGATGGTCAAGCTTACTCATCTCCATTGCGTGATGCGAGCTGTGATTCCACATCTTTGATAAAACTCTGGTATTCGTCCAGGCTGATGTCCGTCTTATACAGCAGACTCACATCCACCAGCAGGTCCTGCTCCGCTGCATTCAGGGTGTCCCCGGTCACCACCAGCACAGGGATATTAGCGGTCTCAGGGTTGGAGCGCAACTCCTGTAAGACGGCGAAGCCATCCATTTCAGGCATCCGCAGGTCCAGGATTACGAGGTCTGGCCGCCGCCGTGCCACCATCGACACGCCTTCCACACCATTACGTGCGGCGAACACACGATACTGGCCATGTTCGTCCAGAAGCTGTGTCAGCAGCCGTGTCGCTTCCGGCTGATCGTCAATAATGAGGATACGTTCCGTATTGCTCTCACGCTCGGCCTCCAGCACCGCCTCTATCAACTGCTCTGGCACGATGGGATGCTGAAGGAAACGGTACGCGCCCATCTGGTACGCCCGTTCACTCTCACTGCTCAAAGTGACCACAATCATTGGAATATCGAAAGTGTCGTCACGGTCTTTCAGTTTGGCGAGGATATTCCAGCCCGCGCCTTCGGCAAAGTTCACATCCAGGATCACCAGAGTCGGACGCAGCCCGCTTGCCATCGCTTCCGCTTCCATAGGGAAGGTGGCGGTGAACACGTCGAAGCCCTCACGCTGGATAATGCGGCGGTACTGATCAACCCGGTCTGGGTTATCTTCCACCAGCAAAATCTGGCGCTTAGGCGGCAGGATAGCCGGGCCAGTCTTTCCGCTGCGCATCTGGGCGGATTTTTTCACTTTGGCCTTATCCGCCCTGGAAAGCCGCAGGGTATCGTCCAGATTGACCTCCTCCAGCGGCGTGTGGCCGTTGGTCGGCGCGTTTTCAATTTCCTCTACCGAGGGGATCTGCACCGTATCCAGCGGGCCAGTGCCTGCCTTACCGGGGCGTGTATCCACTTCGCGCACTGTCACCGGCTCCAGCGGGATAGTGATGCTGAAGGTCGAGCCAGCATTCAATTCGGATTCGACCAGCATCTCGCCGCCCTGCATCTCCACCAGCGACTTGGAAATGGGCAGCCCCAACCCGGTGCCGCCTGCCGTCCGCGTGAGCGAGGAGTCTACCTGACGGAAGGCCTCGAACAGCAGCGGCATGTCTTTCTCGGCGATACCGATGCCGGTATCCGCCACATCCACCCGCACCATATCGCGCTCGGTGTGTTCTTCCTTGTAACGATAGACGCTGAGCGTGATCGTGCCTTCATAGGTGAACTTGGAAGCATTGGAGATCAGGTTAATCAGGACCTGGCGGGTGCGGAACTCGTCACCATAGACTTTGGGCAGGCCGCTTTCCATCTCCACCTTGATACTGATGGGCTTCTCTTTCACCAGCCCGATGCTGATGGAGCGCACACCCTCCACCACCGGCTTGATATCGAAGTAATCTGGCTTCAGTTCCATCTTGCCCGCGGCAATCTTGGCCTGGTCGAGAATATCGTTAATCAGGTTCAGCAGGTGCTGGCCGCTGTTGTAGATGGTGGTCAGGTCCTGCTCCTGCATCTCCGTCAGCGGGCCGTCGATTCCCTTCAGGATCACGCGGCTGAAGCCGATGATCGAGTTCAGCGGGGTGCGCAGCTCATGGCTCATGTTCGCCAGGAACTCACTCTTGATGCGATCCAGCTCACGAAGCTGATCGTTGGTCTGCTGCACCTGCTCAAGAAGCTGCGCGTTCTGAATAATGGCAGAGAGCGAACCGCCCATCGTTTGCAGCAGGGTCAGTGTCTCATGGGTATAGGCAAAGGTCTCGGCATCTTCCAGCGTCAGCACACCGATCAGCTTCGCGCCCGAAGCAAGCGGCACAATCGCTGCCGAGCGTGCCGTGCCGTTCAGCGGCAGGTATAGTGGGTCATCGCTGACGCGGTTGATAATGACCGAACGGAAATTGGCCGCGCCCGAACCGATGGCGTTGCGCGGATCACCCACATGAATATCGCTGATCTCGGTTAAAGGCTGCTCGATCCCCGCCGCTGCTGTAGGTCGCAGCAGGGTATAGGTCTCTTCCGATATTTCATCAATGAAGGTCGCGGGCAGGTAAATGCCCACCGACAGCGCCCCCAGTGAGTCGATCAGATCATCGGCCACATTTTGCAGCGCCTGATTGAGCGTATCTGCTGAGGCCGCCGCCGTCGTCACTGCGAAGAGCAGGCTCATATCGCTGGCACGACGTTCTGCCTGCTGGAAAAGGCGGGCATTATCAATCGCTACGGAAAGCTGCGCGGCCAGCGTGGTGAGGACGGTCACATCTTCGTCATCGAAGGCATTAGGCTGGTTGGACTGCACGTCCAGCGCGCCCACGACTTTGCCCTTGATAACCAGGGGCAGCGCCATCTCCGAGCGGGTATTGGGCAGGTAAGGATTCGGCTTATGCACGACATCGGCATTGCCGGTATCCAGCGCCAGCACTGGCTTTATTTCCGCCGTGACCGCGCCGATCACACTGCGCGAGCCTTTCGCCAGCTTGTGTCCGATGCTCAGCAGCAGCCGGCCAGCCTCGCCCGTACTGGCGCGCAGCACCGCATATTCGTCCTCCCGATCCATCAAAAACACCTGCACATGGTCATAGCCAAATGAGTCACGGATCAGATCCACGATGCGCGGCAGCAGAGTGTCCAGTTCCAAGATGGAGCTTACGATCTGGCTCACCTCAGCAGAGGTTTCCATCTGGCGGGCACGGCGCTCGGTCTGCTCCAGCAGGCGCGAGGCTTCCATGGTAATCGAGGTTTGTTCGGCAAAGGCCCGATAAATCCGCAGGTCGCGTGCAGTAAAGCGGCGCGCCACTGGCGATCCCATCCAGATGGCACCGATAACACGATTCGCCACGCGCAGCGGCATAATCACTACCGAGCGCATATCCAGGCTGGTGATGCCAATACGCTCCATCTCATCCAGGTTTTTTTCCTGGTAAGCATCTTCGATGGTCACCAACTGGGGCGAGGATAACAACTGCCAGGGCGGGAACTGCTCAGCGCTCAGATTAACACCGCGCAGGTCGAGCGGGGAGTCCTCACGTGTCCACCCTGCCACCACATCGGCAGAGGCCATCGGGTGATCCCAGGCGCGCCCGATGAGCAAAATCATATAAACGCTGTTAAATTCGTCTTCCTGTACCAGATGGTTGACCGCGGCATTCAGGATATCCTCATAGCCATTCGCATCGGTGAGCGCGCGGCTGGCCTGATAGAGGATGCTGACTTCCTGCAGCGCTTCCTGTGTGCTGATAAACAGGTAACGATTGTCGAGCACAGTTGCTGCGGAGTCAGTGAGGGTTGTCAGGAAGCGGTCTTCCTCTGGCGTAAAGTTATGAGGTTCAGCATAGGTCACTACCACCCATCCTGTCGGCATCTCGCGTGAGCGGGAGCGCAGCGGCAGCACTGCCAGCCCCAATACCCCGATGGCTTCCAGTTCGCTGATGGTCAGTGTATCCAGCGAGTGGTCGGTGGACACATTATGGATAAACACCGCTCCGCTTGTATCCAGAATAGACGGCGGCAGCGCCATTTCCTCTGCCGGGCTGAATAAAGTGCGGGCGACATGCGTCAGACCTGTACCATCATCCAGCAGGATGATGGCAATATCACCCGGCTCAATACTCGCCATCTGTGTGACCAGTACATCCAGCACATCGTTCACTTCATTGGCCTCGCCGAGAGTACGCGAAGCTTCATAGAGCGCAATTGTCTCGCGCAGGTTGTCCTGCAGCGCGTTTTCCAGGCCGCGCAGACTGCTGATGTCCTCCAGCACCGCCACAACCCCACTGATCTCGCCGTAACTGTCACGGATCGGCGCGGCGTTCATCAACAGGTCAAGTTCATGACCATCCTCACGCATCACGACGATATCGTCCGCCGGGGTACGGGTCACCCCTAGCCGGGCTGCCGTATAAATCGGCAGTTCCTCATCGGCATAATTCATGAGTGTGCCGGTGCGATACAAATTATAGAGCGACGCGGTAAATGGCGCGGTCATATCGACTTCGCGCCCCAGCAGTGGGGCGACCTGCGCATTGACCTGGATTGGGATCAGTGTTTCGGTGTCCAGCACCAGCACGCCGGAAGGCATCGTTTCCAGGATGGAGCTGAGCACCTGGCGCTCACTCTCGGCGCTCTCGAACAGACGGCGGTTCTCAATTGCAATGGCGATCTGGTCCGCAATAGTCTGGACAAAGCGCACGAAACGCTCTTCAAAGCCGCGTGGATAAAGGCTTTCACAGACCAGCACACCATACCAGCGCTGACGGAATTGCAACGGGGCGACCACCATGCTGGCAACCCCTTCTTCGGCCAGCATCGCCATATGCTCGTCGTTGGCCAAGTCGCGCAGGACATCCTTGTAGATCACCCCGCCCTCAGCCTCCACCAAACGGACGTAAGGTACCGCATCCCGCGTAAGCTGGCGGCCCATACGACTGTCGCTGCCGTTACGAGTCCACGCGAACACATAATTCAGGTAAGGGGCATCAGGGTCATTCGCCGGCTCGGACACCAGCACGGCGGCTCGATGCAGACCGGGCGCGGCATGGGAAAGATGATCTGCAGCGATTTCGTAGACCAGCGTCAGTTCCTGCGCCGAGGTAATGGCGCGGCTGGCGGCATACAGACGGCGTGTTTCCTCCAGCGCGCTTTCGGTCTGCTCTAACAGGCGACGCTTTTGCAATACGGTACTCATCTGCCCGGTAAGCGCCACATAGAATTCATAATCTTCTGGCGGCATGTCATACAGGTCAGGGTGCGACACATAGAACAGCGCGACGGGCTGGCTATCGTTAAACAGCGGGAAGGCGACCTTAGTGCGCTGTCCACGCAGACGCATCCGCTGGATGAGTGCTGACTCGGCGGGTGTGTCGGGGTTCTCATCGTGGATAATCTCTGGCTCGCGGTTGTGCAGTGGTGAGTCCACACCAATCGATAACGTGTAGACTTCATTCACTTCCTTCACACCGCGCTGCTCAGTACGCGCCACCACCCGCTCAATCTTCGGCCAGCCAGAAGCATCCAACTCACCTTCCAGCAGGCTCATCGTGAGAGCAAGGTGCGGGTTATTCAGGTTATTCTGAAGCGCCGCCACCATATCGAGCGCGGTTTCTGCGGTATTGATGGAACGGCTGGCCGCATACATGCGCTCACGCAGTTCCAGCGTGGCTTCGGTCTGCTGCAACAGCAGGCGGTTGTCTACCGCCGCCCCCGCCTGATCGATCAGCGCGCTGAAGATACGCCGCTCCTGATCGTCAAATTTGCGGGGCTGCGGGAATTCCACCATCATCGTTGCCCGCCACACACCGCGCATGTTCAACGGCACAATCACCAGAGCGCGTGCCTGCAGGCTGTTATAGATAATTTTGAGTTCGTCGTCTACACGGTCATCCAGCTCAAGATCACTACTGATGAAAACTTCATCTTCAGTCAGTTCGCTCAACAGGCGGTAATCGGGAACGCGCAGCCGCAGCCCCACCAGCGTAGCCTCCTGCCAGTCACGTGGTTCTGAGGCCCAATCCGCCGTGACCGTCATCCACAGCGGCACAACACCATGCGTATAATCCTCGAATTCCAGCACCTGTCCGGCACTGGCATCGGGCATGATGGTGTGAATGATGGCCTGAATCACGCCAGTGAGCGACTCGGTTTCGTGGATGTTCCGGCTCAGCTCGTATAATTGAGAGGTTTCAGTCAGGCTGAGCTGTGTTTCCTGGAACAGGCGAGCATTTTCAATCGCCAGCGCCACACGCTCAGTTACCGCGCGCAGGATCATCTGGTCGCCTTCGGAAAAACCTTCGCCTTCCGCCAGCGCCACATCCATTGTCCCCACGACCTCACCACGGATCGTGATCGGCATAGTAAGGGCTTCACCATCTTCTGATGGGTCTTCTTCCGGCACACCTTTTTCGACACGTACCAGGTCATAGCGGTAAGCCATGTCCAGCCCCAGCTTTTCTTCTGTGCCTCCCCCTGCTTCACGAGTCAACTGCCGGTTCAGGTTATCAATCTGGCGTGAGCGGTTTTGTTCCTGCACCAGCAGGCGGGCGTTATAAACCGCAATCGCCACCTGGTCGGCCAACAACTGGAAGGCCTGAAGTTCTTCACTCTGGAAAGCATTGGGGTTCACGCTTTGAATGTCCAGCGCGCCCAGGAGTTCCCCGGCGATTTGAAGCGGCAGCGCCATCTCTGAGCGGGTGTAGGGCAGCACGGGATTAAAAGCATGTTGGCTGTGCTGGCGCTGGGTATCGTTCACGATCACCGATTTGGCAGTTGCCATCACCGTGCCGATCACGGACTGCGAGCCTATCGGTATTTTGTGCCCCTGTTCCAGCAGTTTTTGGCCAGCCTCGCCATGACTATAGGCCAGCACGGCGTGCAGCCCCACATCGTCGGCCATAAAGACCTGAGCATGATAAAAGCCGTACTCATCGCAGATGAGATCAACCACACGGTTGAGCAGGGCGTTCAGGTCCTGAAGCATGGCCGTTTCACGGCTCACACGGGCCGCGATTTCGATATTGCGAGTCAGGCGTTTGCGCTGGGTTTCCATCGCGCGGTTGGTTTCATGCAGGCGGCTCGACATCTGAGTAATGGCGTTCACCAGATCGCCGGACATACCTGCCGGGGCTACTACCGGGCCTTCCGCCCCCTCGCGAGTCGCCTCATGTGCCAGCACACGCGCCTGTTCCATCGGCCACAGAGCGCTTTGCAGCAGATGATTGATGGCAAAGGCCACACCCACGCCGGCCATCACGCTGATCGCCAGGATCGCGGCAGAAATTGAATAATCGTTGGCAAAGGCCACTGCGGGATCATCCACTACCACCAACCGCCAGGGCTGGTCGGCAACGCTGATCCCCAGGGTAACAGGCAGCGCAGAGACGACCTGACCGCCCACATCTACCACATTAATCTCGCCGGGGTTGGCCAACAGGTAATCGTTCACATCACCGGAGCGGCTGGAACGCAGGCCAGTCACCGGAGCTACGCTGGCCGCTGGACTGACATCAAACAGATTGGTGATGTTGGTGACAAACGAATCCGCCAGATTCTGGCCAAGGCTGTTTTCCAGGACAACACGCCGCCGATCCAGCCGGTAGGCGTTTTGAGTACGCACCTCACCAATCAAGTCTATGATGTTTTCCGCGAAGATGTCCACCTGAATTACCCCCAGCGCTTCCGAGGCCGTCGGGCGGAAACGGATAGGGCTGGCAAAACGGAAGATGGCGCGCGGCTCTGAGAGTACCTGACCGTTGATCTCGTATTGCAGCAGCAGTGTGCCGAGGTGCAGCGTCCCATGTGGCGCAGTGAGCGCAGCAGCAAAGGTCGGCTCCTCCATCAGCGAAATAGGGGATGCCACCGGGCTGGCACTGGCACTCTCGTTGATTCTGACCACCTCGCTGCGCACACGCCCGCTGTTGTCGATATAGCGCACTGCCGAATACAATTCCGGGTGCTGGTTGACCAGCAGCAGCAGGCGCGCCAGCAGGTCATTTCGGCTGTTGATCTGGCCGTCGGTACTGGCAGCTTCCAAACCGAACTGGCGCACCTCCGGTGCGGTAGTCAGCAGGTTGATTTCGCCAGCCAGGGAGCTGATTTCGTTGCTCAACTGGCGCGCCAATGTGTTGAGGATGATGCCATGCGTATTGTTGAGAGTGGAGTAGGCATTGGTACGCACACTCCACATCGCCAGCAGACCGATCACGACAAAAGCACCAATTGTGACCGGGAAAACCCGCCAGTTCATATAGGTATACGTACTGCGATTGCGATCACTACGGGAATTATTCTGGTTTATCATAGTGGCTCAACCTGCTCGTATTGGTATGACCATTTGTGCTGTGGCCGTTGCCGTTATTATCCGGGCGCAGCCGGATGCTCACCTGCGGGGCGCGCAAAGCCTGCCCCACCTCGCGCACCGCGGTCTGAAGAATCTGGTCGATATCGGTCTGGGTCGTCAGCCGCGCTGCAATTTCGTTCACCATGCGCTCACGATCAGTTGCCCGCTGGCTTTCCTGGAACAAACGGGCATTTTCCAGGCTGACTGCCAGCCGGTTCACCAGTTCTTCCGCCAGCAGCAGTTGGTTATGATCAAAGTTTTCCTGCGGCAGTTCCCACTCCACTGCCCCTAACACCTGTTCGCCCATGCGGATAGGCACGGCAACGGGAATGGTGTTGCGCTCGGTAGGCTGGCCGATCATCGTCCGCCCGGCAGCAATCGCCGACTGGCGTAGTTCGTCGCTGTGCAGCGTGACCGGCAGCAAACCCGCCTGGCTGGATTTCACCTGAGCGCGTTCCTGGCGCATGTACTCGCGCCAGGAGCGCAGCGTCGCCGCCGCGCGGGAACGCTCGATTTCTTCCAGGCGGCGCAGTGACTCCTGGAACAGGCGCGCGTTTTCGATAGCGATGGCGATCTGGTCGGCCATTGTTTGCAGCACCAGAACCTGATCTTCGCTAAAGGTGTCGCTTTGCCTGCTTTGTACGTCCAGTGCGCCGATGATCTGGTCGTCACCCAGTTTAAGCGGGATGGCGAGTTCGGCCTGGGTATCGGGTAAAAATTCGTTGCGGCGGTGGACCTTGCTCTCCGCCGTATCCCGCGCGATCACCACCTCACCCAATTCGGTAACCTGGCCGATGACGCTGGCACTGCCTATTGCCAGCCGGTGGCCGGCACCCAGCAGTTGCTTGCCGGGTTCGCCTGTGCTGGCGCGCAGCACCGCATAACGCGCCTGATTATCCACCAGGAAAATCTGCGCATGATAAATGTTGGGGAAACGCTCAGTAATGAGGTTCACCACACGGTCAAGCAGGGTTTGCAGGTCACGCTGGGTGGCCGCATAATGGCTGATCTCCTGCGTGGCGCTGACATCGCGGGTACGGGCTTCGATACGCTGTTCCAGGTCACTCACCAGAAGCTGCACTCGCAGCCGCATATCAGCGAAACTACCTGCCAGTTCACCGATTTCATCACCCCGGCGCGCATCGGGTACAGGGTCGGTAAAGTTACCACGCGCCATAGCCTGGATCGCCGCCCGCAAACGCGCCAGTGGTGGCGATACCAGTTGGTTCATCCCCAGCACCAGCACCACGACCAGCCCCAGCAGGCCTAATGCCAGTGCAAACATACGCGCCAGCAGATAATTCAGAATATTGCCGGAAACCCCGCTGGCCGACCCCTGGCTCACAAACTGGAAGGGTGTACCGCGTATCGGACTTGAGTAGGTCACAGCATCATCTGTATGCTGCCCCAGGTGCGCCTGGCCGTTAAAGAGCGCCTGCGCTTCACCGGGGCGGATCGAGCGCGCGCCTTCCGTCGTGATGAGAATGCCCGTTGGAGTCACCAGATAGCTTTGCGCATCAAAAAAGTTGCTGCCCAGTTGCAGGTTCTTTGTCAGCACACTTTCAACTTTGATCGTGCCCACCAGCAGCCCGATGTTAATACGTGTCCCTGTGGCCGGGTCAAGGACGCGCACCACATTGATAATCTCGATCACTGGCTGACCGCTCTGCAGGACCACCGATAAATCCTGATCACGCCCCAGCAGTTCAGCATTCCTGCCTACCTGATAAGCGTTGGTGTCGGAGAGGTCTTCTGCCACCACCAGCGCGTTAGCACGCCCTGGCAGCGCGCGCAGAACCAGCCGCCCCTGATTATCGAGCAGTTCAATCTTCTCGA
>JBGSXK010000270.1:0-3405 GCA_041751455.1 Anaerolineae bacterium | reverse complement strand
GTACCAGACCCGTCTGTAAGATGCCAAATATGAACACTCCCAGCAGCGCCCCAAACACCCTGCCATAGCCACCGGTGAGCAGTGTGCCGCCAATCACTGAGGCCGCAATCACTTCCAGTTCCAGGCCTTGCCCGCGCAGCGCATCGACACTCTGGACGCGCGAGACATCGAAGATGGCGGCCACGCCAACTAACAGTGATAGAAGGATGAAGTTCGTGATTTTTACCCGGTTAGTGTTAATACCCTGTGCTCGTGCCGCGCCAGGGTTGCCGCCTACTGCGAAAGTGGCATTCCCATAACGTGTCTGTGTCAGAACGAACTGGAACACCGCGACCAGCAGGAACCACCAGAATACTCCAGCGCGCAGGTTGATCTCGCGCGGGAACTGACCGATTAACGGAAGTGACTCGATGCGGCCATTCATCAGGTCGAAAAAGCTGACCTCGAGTAAGGTTCCGGTCTGTCCAAGTTGGTCGATGGCACTGCCAACAAGCAGATAAAGCACCAGCAAAATCGCAAGAGCTGTGATCAGAAAACTGATAAAAGACCCGACAAGGAACAGATCACGGAAATCATTGGAATCCTGGACATAATTGTCAAGCCTCTGTCGAAAGCGCTGCCATTGAGCAGGAAGCACAGAGCGGGCAACCAGCGCGACGACCACTGCCAGCAGAGGAGCAAGAATAATAATCAGCCAGCGGTTGATGTAGATATTAGGTGGTTGATTGCCGAAATAATCGGCATAACGCAGGATGCGGCCTTCGGCGACCAGCAGAAGTGGGATAGCGCGGAACGCCAGCAGTGTGCCCAGGGTAACAATGAAAGAGGGGATACCTGTGCGAATGAGAATGTAGCCGTTGAGGAAGCCGAGGCAGGCCGTCAGAAGGAGGGCAACTACCGCTGAGATAATTGGATGCAGTGGTGGCAAATACTGAGGTAATGTGCCCGTCAGTGATTGCACAAAGATGAATCCGCTGGCAGCAAGCACCAGGCCGCCAAACACAATACCAACCCATGCTGCCCTGGATGGTTGCCCTCCACGTATCAGGTTGAGGCTGCCAAAAAACGCGACCATTCCGATAGAAACTGCGGCGAGAAAAACAAACAGCATTGGCAGTTGGCCTGTGATAAGCCCCAGGAATGCCAGCCCACTCACACCGAGCATCGAGCCTACGGACAGGTCAAACTCACCAGAAATCATCAGCATCGTAATGCCGATAGCTACCACACCGCGCGTAATATTGGTGGAAAGCGCTCCCGCCAGTGCGCGAGGTTCCAGAAACAGGTCAGAGGCGACAGAAAAAATAATCAGAATAGCAATCAAGCCAATAATCGCACCTGCGCCGGGAGATTTTGAAAGGGTGTTGCGGATAACCTGATCGGCAGGGGCAGGCATGGCGCTGGTATCACGGCTGAGCGCCCGTGACTCCAACGGACCGGAAACCGCCGGACTGGTCGTTGCTGCTCTGCTATCCAGTTCAACAGTAATATAACGGTAAGCCACAATGCACGAGAGAAAAATGAGCAAACCGGGCGCAGTGAGTAACTGTACAGCAGGTAAATTGTCCAGAAATGTGCCACTACGGGGTATGACAGTCGAAATATCGAAAACACCGGACATCAGGATAATGAGGCCGATCACGGCGGTAATCAGCAGCACCCACTGCCCCCATGCCCACGCACGACGATCACGCTTTAAAAAGCCCCATACAGTGCGCAGTGTGGCCACACCCCAGAAAGTCGCACTCATAATAGTGGCCCACTCAAGAAAATTGAGATCACTACGGGGAATATTGATGCGCTCCCCCAGGGGCAGCCAGCCTGTGATAACCTGTTGAGCAACGAGCAGGCTGAGAATACCAATCGCACTCAGTAAGGCCACAGTGAGCAGGATACCGGGCGGCAGAGGCACACCATCGCTGAAATACTGTTGAATACTCGGGGTGCGCTCATGCCGGATAAAGCTCCAGGCGGTACGCAAGGTAATGATTCCCCAGGTGAGCGTCCCTGCCGCAGCCATCAGTTCAAGGGGGTTGAGATCACTACGGGGAATGTTGATGCGTTCCCCCAGGGTCAACCAGCCCGTAATAATTTGCTCAGCGACGATAAAACTGGCAAGGCTGACGATCAACAGCAGGATCACATTCCAGCTTAATGATGGGGATGATTTAGCTGGTTCTTCAGCAGATGATGCGCGCGAAGCTGACATAAAGAATAAAACTTTCTGTTGTAAAGAATATCTTTTGCAAATTACAGAGATACAAATGGGGGAGCAGAAGCGCCCCCCCAATGTTTTACAATCTGAAGATTACATCTTCAATTAACGATAGCCTCCGGCAGTCAAATCCCGGATAGCGGCGACGTTACCCGCATCAATTACACCAGGGCCAGTGAAGATATCCCCACCAGAGGACAGCTCATACTGGCTGTTCAGGTACAACCAGAGGATAGTCTGGTAGCCCTGGAGGTAAGGCTGCTGGTCAATAGCCTGGAGCAGATAACCAGACTCAATCATGTCATAGATTTCTGCACTGGTGTCGTGGGTGGTGGCATAAAGCTGGCCGGGTTCAATCCCATTTTCCTGTGCATAGAGATTCAGCGCAGAAGAGGGTAGCGGGCCGAGCATGAAGATAGCGTTGGTATCGGCATTGGCCGCAAAATAATCGGCCAGTGTGCCCGCGCTCTCTGCCGGGTTATTGTTAATGTTCAGGATGTCGAGGGGGACACCTAATTCATCAAACACGCTCTGAACACCTGCGCAGCGCGCTTCCAGTCCACTGTGACCTTGTTCCTGAATGGTGCAGACACCCTTGTTGATGGTGACACCATCTGCTGCCGCTTCGGAGAAGACACGGCGGGCATTGCTCACACCACCAGTGAATTCATTCGCGCCAATGTAGAACATAATCGGTAGGGCACGGTCTGTCCCGGCATTAGGGTCTGCCGTATTGAAAGCAATTACAGGTACGCCGAGATCTGCCGCAGTCTCGACACCACTGCGGATGACTTCAGGATCAGGCACAGTCGTGCCGATGCCATCAGGATTACTGGCGAGCGCATCTTCCCAATATCCGGCCATGCCTTCCAGGCTGAATTGTTCATCACCCAGCCACAGGCAGTCGGCATCCAGCAGAGCGCAGGCATCTTCCATACCTTTAATCACCACTGTCCAGAAGGGATTGCCAGGGCCGCCATGACTGACCATACGGAACACAAGACCATCATCCTGTGCTCCTGCAAAGCCGATGCTGGCAAGCATAATGCCTGCGATAAGAAGTGCAACCGGGATAAAACGTTTTAACATGGTAAGTTCTCCCTAGAGAATTAATTTGCGATCAATAATTTCGCTGCTTTGTGGTGGGTGTTTTATAATGTGGCAGACTCCTTATAGTATTGTGATTTGGA
>JBGSXK010000269.1:0-4770 GCA_041751455.1 Anaerolineae bacterium | reverse complement strand
CCCCGCGCAGTCACCATGATCTCAGGTACAGGCGCGAAAACCGCCAGCGCGGCTTGATCCACTGCATCAGGAATCAGGACATGATAATTTGCCATGGGTTGTTTTTCTCTCCTTGATGGTGCCCCATAAAAAGAGCGGGGTTGCAACCCCGCCCCTGAAAAATGACTCAAACCCCCAGAAATTCATCCAGCCCGGATAGGATTTCTTCCAGTTCGGCGGGCTGCATATCGCCTATATGAGCGATGCGGAATGTCTTGCCTTTAATCTTGCCATAGCCTTTATCCATGCTGAAGCCCTTGCTGCCCATGAACTTCGCCATGTCATCCACATTGAAACCGGTGGTGTTGGCAACCGTGGTCACAGTGGGTGAGCGATAAGCCTCCTGCGCGAACAGGCCGAGATTGCGGCTGAGCGCCCACTGGTGCGTCAGGTCGCGCATGTGCAGGTGACGCGCCCACCGGTTTTCCAGCCCTTCGGTGGCTATATCATCCAGCTGCTTATCCGCCGCGAACATCAGTGAGATAGGCGGCGTGGAGGGTGTGTTGTTCTTGACGAGACTGGCCTCAATTTCTAAAAAGTCGAAATAGTAACCACGATAAGGGATTTTTTGGGCGCGCTCCAGCACACGGTCACTGACCGCAGCGAAAGCGATACCCGGCGGCAGCGCGAAGGCTTTCTGCGATGAGGTGAGCGCCATATCAATCCCCCAGTCGTCCGTGCGCAGCTCAATACCCAGGAAGCCGCTGACAGTATCCACCAGGTAGAGTGTATCGTCATACTGTCGCACTACTTCGCCGATAGCCTGGATAGGATTGGTGACACCAGTGCTGGTTTCGTTATGGACAGCACACACGGCATCATAACGCCCATTCTTCAGCGCTTCCGCCACCATTTCTGGTGTATGCGCCTGTCCCCATTCAACAGCAATGACATCGACCTGCTTGCCATTGGCCTTGCTGATCTCTGCCCAGCGTTCGCTAAACGCGCCCCCGACCAGATGCAGCACCTTCTGGTCATCACGGATGCAGTTACGCGATGCGCCTTCCCAGAAGCCGGTGCCGGATGACCCACTGACAAAAACACGATTTTCTGTCAAAAAAGCCTGCTTCAGCTTAAGCTGTAAACGGGCAAACAGATCGGAAAAAGCCGTTGAGCGGTGGCCGATCATCCATTCGGTCTGCGCTTCCAGGATTTCCGGGCGTACTTCTACCGGGCCGGGGATCACCAGCCGCTTGTGACCATTTTTCGCCATTGATTTCGCTCCTCACCGGGATAGGTGTTTTCTGAGTTGATTTGTGACAAAGGGCACAAGGATGGATTATAGCATACCTACCCACCGCTCTAAAGCACCCAATCATACCGAAAAGCAAAGCTAAAGAAAAAATTCATGCGACATCGCAATTTTGCTTAATGGTTCT
The DNA here is from genome assembly GCA_041751455.1 of Anaerolineae bacterium. GTDB lineage: Bacteria > Chloroflexota > Anaerolineae > Aggregatilineales > Phototrophicaceae > JAIOHN01. The sequence goes on along the minus strand of JBGSXK010000269.1, from coordinate 3,352 downwards.
TCGTGTAAGATAGATGTATAGTCGAGGTCGCGTTGCGGTGGAGTGAACATAATGACTTTAAACAGTATCGAAAAAGCCCAATCATTTAAAATTCAGGTGATCGACAAAATCCAGAAATTACTGAATGAGTATGCCACCGGACAGTTGAACCGTGAACAGTTCAACGTGCTGTATGAGCGTTACTCCGGCCAGTTGGCGCTGGCACAGCAGGCGCTGGAATCGGGTGATACGCTGCTGACGGCCAAAAACGGCGACAACAAATCCACCATCGCACTCAAACAGGAATATATGGGCAAGGCGATGGGCATGATTATTTACCGGAACAAAACCGGGGTTTCGATTGAAACCCTGGGTGATATTGAGGTGTCGGCCTTTGTGATTTCGCCCATTCTCAATGAATTTTCGATGCTTATGGAAACTGGCAAAGCGATTGAGCCGCGCATCGTCAAGCTGGAAGAGAAGCGCTGGCTGCTGTTCAGCGGGGGAAGTTACACCACCGTCGTCACGCTGTTCCACAACGAACCCTCACAGCAGCAAACCCGCGAGATTGAGCGGCTGCATCATGACTTTGAGGTGGCGAACAAAGCTATGCTGGAAAAGGGCAAGCTCGATTCTGAGAAACTCGCTTACCCTTTTATGGTGTTCATCCAGCAAAAGCTGAAAAAAGCCTGAGTTAGCCGACGGCTGGCTCCTCTGTGGTGAGTGGCTCACCACCACCACTGCCTTCCTGGGTGGGCGTGGCGGGCGGGATGGTGGGCACGATCACAGTGGGCTGAGGAGCCAGCGGTGTGCCTGTGGCAGTCAGCGGGGCGACTGTCGGCTGCACCTGGGGTGTCGCTGCTGCGCCACCTGCACCTGTCGTGCTGCCCTCGGTAAAGCGCCGGTTGCGCAGCCTGCCGGGGCTGGAAAGGCCATCGTAAGGCGGGCAGGAGGTGTCAATGACCAGTTCGTCACCAGGGTAGATGCGTTGCGGATCGACCAGCCCGTTACGCTCCGCCAGACAGGCCACTGACACGTTATACGCCGCTGCAATCAGATCCAGAATATCGCCAGAAACCACCACATAAGTATTACCGCTGCTGGCGGGGCGTACTGCTGCACCGCCACCCTGTCCCTCTGCCTGGGGTGGGATGAAGGCCAACCCATCGTAAGGCGGGCAGTTGAGGTCTATCACCAGTTCATCACCGGGGAAAATCCGGTTTGGCTGTGCAAGATTGTTTGTCCGCGCGATGCAGGCCGGGGACACATCAAACGCTGCGCCGATTAAATCCAGCACATCACGTGGTTGCACCACATAAGTGCCACCCGCGTCCAGTGTCCGGGTGCGGCCTGTACCACCACCCCCCTGTCCCGCATCACGTGGTGGCACCGGGGTGAGACCCAGAGCCAGCCCATCATACTGCGGGCAGTTCGCTGGAATGGTCAGCACATCACCGGGACGCAATACATGCGGACTGGCGAGGCCGCTGGCCTCCGCAATGCAGGCGACAGAGACATTATAGCGTGATGCGATCACATCCAGTACATCGCCATATTCTACCGTGTAGCTTTCCTGAGCAGAGACCGAGATTAAGGTTAGCCCGGCCAGCGCCAGCAAAAAAACCATCGAGATAAGCACATATTTGTTGCGAAGCATTGACCATGCCTCCATCTGTTCGCAGGAGAGATAATAATACATATTTAGTGTAACACAAAGTAGATTATGCGCTTGCAGTGAGGACTGGCCGGAAGCGGCAAATGAGGGCTGAATTGAACTCACCGGTCTCGCAGTCGATAAGTCCGTTGAAACCGGCTGATGGAGTCCCCTGAAGTGGACTTCTTTCCTCCGTACCCGCACGTTCAAAACGTCCGGCGGCACAACACGATTACCCCGAAAATAGGGACATCTGTCCACCTTTTTCCTCCCAAAATCTCGTATACTATAAAGTCCTTCTCCATGACGTGGTGAGTAGGGGCGACATTCTTGTCGTCCGTTGCCTGAAATATTCAACCTGTGCTGCTGCCTGAAAACGCACGCCTGACGAAGTTTGGTGGCGACAGGCAAGGGCGTTGCCGCCACCAGCACCGTTCCCGCCGCCACCACACAGGCACAGTTCGCCAACGTCATCATAGATTGTGTTAATTGAGTGTTCCAAAGATAGGAGGAAACGAGCGATGAAAACTTATGTACGCTGGCTCATGTTCGGTGCGCTGCTGCTGGCGCTGCCTGCTGCTGCCCAGGATGATGTCGAAGGGGCAGTGTATACGCTGGACGGGGGTTATCAGATCACTGTGCCCGAAGACTGGACGATGGAGCGCGAAGCCACAGACGAGGATAATGGTTATCTGTTTACGGGCGATACGCTGATGCTGTACGTGCTTGGCCCGCGGGAACTGTCACAGGTCGTCACAGCCGGCACGCAGGCCACGGCTGAAATGGTGCTGATAGAGCTGGTTAACATCTGGGCGGGTGAAGTGGTGACGGTAACGGGGGTCGATGTGACCGAGGGCAGCGATGGCTCTGAAACTGCGCTGTGGACATACACTAACGAAGATGAAGACAACAACCTGGTCGAAGGCACTATCTACGTGCTGAAGCTGGCAGATGGTGGTTTTGTCGCGCTGGCCTTCTATACTGAGCAGGGTACACTGGCTGAACAGGAAGACCTGATAACGAGCATTACATCCAGCTTTACCTCACCAGACATGACGGCAGATTGCTTCATCAGCACGGCAGAGGCCAACAGTGTACAACTGCGCGTCGGCCCCGGCACCAATCGCCCGGTGTATGCTTTCCTGCCTGCGGATAATACTTTCGCGGCCCTTGGACAGGCCGAGGCCAATGATGGGTCGCTATGGTTCAAGCTGGATAAAGACGAGGTTGCGCCCAGATCCAGCGCTTCAGAGGCGTGGGTAGCACGCGCGGATGTGGATGAAACAGGCGACTGCGATACGGTAGGCACGGCAGATGCCCCGCCGATCATTCCCAGCGGCGCATCGCCCCAGACCACCCCCGGCAGCGGCAGCGCAGCAGGTGGCACCGCTCCCAGCGCGGGCAGTTGGACACTGGCATTGGGTTCGACACTGGTCGCTTCCTGTGCAGGCTCCCAGACCGTGCGTATTCCAGTATCCGAATTGGGAATCCCGACCAGCACCAGTGGTAATCTCTCGGTTCTGGGTGGAGGCGCATCCATCAGACTGGGCGGTGACATCCTCACTCGTGATGCTAACGGCTATTACGTCGGCACATTTAATCTGGGCGGCGGGCAGAATGCATTCGTTTCGTTGGCGGTGGTTTCATCCACGCAGCTTGTAGGGCGAGTCGATATTAACTTCGCCGCACAGGATGGCGCCCGGTGCAGCGGCAGCGTGG
>JBGSXK010000268.1:0-2251 GCA_041751455.1 Anaerolineae bacterium | reverse complement strand
CTGGTCTTTTTTGCGCATCGCATGTTTCACCTGGAACAGGATGCTCGTTATATCGATGTTATGGAGCGAGCGCTCTACAATGGTGTGCTTAGTGGCGTATCTGCTGACGGCACACATTTCTTTTACGCCAACCCGCTGGCCGCTTATCCCAAAGTCAGCCCACATGATCCCTGGAGTGCCATCAAGAGCGACCCACACTATCGGCGTGAGGAATGGTTTTATTGCCCCTGCTGCCCTCCCAATGTAGCGCGTCTGGTCGCCAGTATCGGCGCGTATTTCTATACGGTCGCCGGGGATACCTTGTATGTCAACCTTTATGACAGCGGCCACAGCGAAATCCATATCAACACACACAAAGTGCAACTAGAGCAAACCACCCGTTATCCCTGGGAAGGTGAGATCGAGATCAAACTGCAAGTGGCAGAGCCAACTACTTTTGAACTCGCTCTGCGTATTCCCGGCTGGTGCCGCCATTTTGAGCTTCGGGTAAATGGCGAACCAGTTTCAGCAGAACCGCAGCGCGGCTATGCGAAAATCCATCGCCAATGGGCCGATGGGGATACTGTATCTCTCTCCCTGAGTATGCCGGTGGAGCGCATTGCCCCACACCCGCTTATACGCCAGGACGCAGGGTGTGTCGCGCTGCAACGTGGGACGATTATCTACTGCATTGAAGGGGTAGACAACGGCGAACAGTTAGCAAATATCGCGCTCCCGCGTGAAAGCTATCTGAATGTTGTCCACGATGATGGATTGTTTGGCGGTATTCCGGTGATCACGGGCGAGGCCCTGCGGATCGAGCCAGCCAACTGGCACAGTGGTTTGTACCAACCCCAGACCGTACTTGAATATATCAATACGCCGTTAACGCTCAGGGCCATCCCTTACAGCCTGTGGGCGAATCGTGAACCTGGCGAGATGCGGGTCTGGATACGTGAGCGTTAGAGGAGGTGAGGAAAAGCCACATAAATAGATGTTTTCACAAATGGAATAGATCATTTAATAAAGGAGAATAAAATGTCCAGAAATTCCTTATCTCGTAGAGCTTTTATGAAGATTGCTGGTGTATCGGCAGCCGGCCTCCCTGCTCTCAGCCATCTTGGCGGTTTCAACTCGGTCTTTGCACAGGATGTGACCAATATCGTCTTTGGCGGGTGGGGAGCCACGGCTGAAGATGAAGGCGTTCAGGCTGCGATTGAAGTCTTTGAAGCGGAAAACCCTGATATCAGGGTGACATGGCAAATCACCCCCAGCGCCGGGGATTACATGCAGGTGCTTTACACCAACTTCGCCGCTGGTGTCGCCCCCGACACCTCGTTTATCATATCCGATGATTATGAGTCCCTCCGCCGCGAGGGTATTCTCATGGACATCACCGACCAGATCATGAACGATCCTCTGTTAGGGCAACCCAATTACTTCCTTGAGCCACAGGAAGCCAATCGTTCTGCAGATGAGAATGGGCGCTGGCATGGGATTGGCTCAACCTGGGTAGCCCCTCATTTATACTATAATGCTGAACTCTTTGAAGAGAAGGGTATTGAACCGCCAGGATTTCTGGACGATGAAATCTGGGAATGGAATGACTTTGTCGAAATCGCCAAACAATTCACAGAGGATAGTAACGGCAGGCATCCAGGGGACAGTGGTTTCGACCAGAATGATATTCAACGCTGGGGTGTAGACTGGCCATTGTGGTGGATTCCGGTGGCTAGCGCAGTACATTCCAATGGCGGCCAATTTATCACAGACGAAGGGCTGATTGGGTTCGACAGCCCGGAGGCGCTGGAAGCCCTGCAACGTCTCCAGGACCTTATCTATGTTCACCATGTCGCACCTCGTTCCGCGGCATTCGCTGATCTTGGCATGAGTAACACACAAATGATCGATAGTGGCCGTCTGGCGATGGGTGTTGATGGCTCCTGGGCGCTGTCATGGATGAATCCGAGCACCATGAACAGCCGTATGGGCACAGGTGCGTTGCCTAAAATGGTGCAGCCCGCCTCACTCATGCAGGCGCATTTCCACTCTATTCTTTCCAGCACACAGCATCCAGAGGCATCGTGGGAGTGGATTCGTTTCCTGGCAACCCCCTTCGATCAGGCGCATTTCGCAAGAATAGGTCTGTGGCTGCCAAATCAGACGGCTATGCTGACCGAAGAAGGCCTGGCGACCTGGATCACTGAAGGCATTCACCCGGATAATTACAGCGACCTGGTAACCGAATATCTGCCCAAATATGGCTTCTCGT
>JBGSXK010000267.1:0-6293 GCA_041751455.1 Anaerolineae bacterium | reverse complement strand
TGTATTAATGAGTTTACTGATGGTAGCCTGTGTGCCGGTACGGTTGGAGGCATCCTGGCCGTCTTTAAGTGTAATCCCTGAGACCGGTAACGTGGTGCTGACCTATAATGACCGCATTGTCATGATCGAGCCGGAGACCGGCGAAACAGTGAAACTGCGCAATGCAGATGGTGAGGTGCGGCTGGACGAGAATGGTAATCCTCGTGTGTGGGAGTTTACAGGCCCGGACGACCAGCGGCATCAGTTTTATGCTGCCCCGGCCCAGCTCGACCCAGAGACCCTGTTGATTGCCGGGTATGATAATCGGCTTATCTATGAAGTTGACATGCTGACTGCTCGAATTTTGAATCGGACACAAACGGAATTGCCCGGACAAGTCATCGCAGATTTGCGGCTGGCGGGTGATTTGCTGTATATCGGTATCAGCGAGCGTAATCTGGTGGCGCTTGATACCTCAAACCTGCAACCGCGCTGGCAGTTTGATACAGGTCAGGGTGTGTGGTCGGAGCCGTTGATTATCGATGACACCCTCTATTTTGCCTCGCTCGATCATTTTGTTTATGCTTTAGACGCGCAAACAGGGGAACAAATCTGGAAGCTGGATTTGCAGGGAGCGGCCCCTGGAACACCACTGTACCATGAAGATCGTTTCTATATTGGTGGGTTTGCACGTAAGCTGTATGAGCTTTCGCTGGATGGAGAAATTCTGGCGCAGCATGATACGGACGAATGGGTGTGGGGCGCGCCTGTAATCTATGAAGGTGTGCTGTACGCTGCCGACCTGGGCGGGACGGTTTATGCGCTGGAACTACGCGCGGGTGGCTTTTTTGAGCTGTGGCGCTCGAAAGTGGCCGCACGTGGGATCCGCCCGTCACCTGTTGTGACCGAGGACTATGTGATTGTGGGTTCACGTGATCATAAGGTCTACTGGTTAAACCGCGCTAATGGGCAGTTGATTGAAGATCAGGGTACGGTGGACAGTGTGCAGAATTTCCGTGTGCGTGAACTCACTGGAGAAATCTTCTCGGACATGCTGCTCATAGAACCCAGCGAGGTGGTCAATATTGAAGAACCCTATCTGCTTGTGAGTTCTATCGCCAACCCGGAGCTGCTGGTGGCTTTCAGGGTGAGCAATGGTGAACGGTTGTGGACTTATGGGCGATAATCTGGGCGAGAGGGAGTAGTAAGCGATGTGGGATTTAATCCTTAATCCATTTGTCACCGTTCTGACGTTTCTTTATTCAATTCTCAATCAGGACATTGTGCTGTCGATTGTCGTCTTCACAATTCTGGTGCGACTTGCGATCTTGCCGCTTACGGCACAGCAGCAGCGCTCGGCCAAGGCTATGCAGGAACTGCAACCAGAACTGAAGAAGCTGCAAGATAAACACAAGAATGACCGGGAAAAACTGGCACAGGAACAAATGGCGTTATACCGCGAGCATGGTGTAAATCCCCTGGGCGGGTGCCTGCCTCTGTTGATCCAATTCCCGATTTTGATTGGCCTGTACCAGGCGATTATCTTCACACTGGCGGCGACCCCGTTCCAGTTGATTGACCTTGCCAATCGCTTCCTGATTCCCGGACTTGATCGATTTGTGCCATTGAACAATATGTGGCTGGGGATGGACCTGACCAAGCCACCGACAGTAAACCCCACATGGGCGCTGGCGCTGCCTGCGCTGGTGCTGGTTACGACCTGGTTGCAATCGAAGCTGACGGTTCCTCCTGTACAGCCCAGTGAAGACGGTAAGCCAAGCCAGGCACAGGCGATGTCCCAGTCCATGACAACGATTATGCCACTCATGTTTGGCTTCTTTTCGCTATCATTTTCGGTTGGGCTTTCCATTTATTTTGTAGTGTCTAATGTGGTTGGTATTATTCAGTATAGTTTGATGGGGAAATCGAACTTAAACCTGAGTAAGCTGACGGGTCGCCGCAGCGACTCTGGGGAAAAACCTGCTCTGGATAAAGCCAGAGTGAATGGCAAAAGCGAAAAACTGGAACCGGGCACTACCGCCCCGGCAGTGGAAAACGGCGTGAGCCAAAAGCCGAAAAAGACTAAAGAGAAAACAAAAGCTGCCAGGTCAAAGTAGGTTCGCTAAAGCAGGTTGCGATATAGATAAACGGGCGCGATTTGTTGCGTCCGTCTCATTTTATTAAGGATATTTGCTATGGGCGCAGAACGCTTTATCGAAATGACGGGAGATAGCATTGAAGATGCTATCGCAAAAGGTCTTAATGAGTTGGGGGTTGGCCCCAATGATGTCATTGTTGAAGTGCTTGACGAACCCTCGCGCGGGATGTTTGGCATTGGGGCACGCCCCGCTCGTGTTCGGTTACAGCTTATCATCGCCCCTAAGCCCTCTGTTCCTGTCATTCAACATGAAGAGGAAGTTTATCCATCGCGTGAGGCAGTCGCCGATTATGATGCGTCGGACGATGAAGTGGTTGATGAAGCAACCTATGCTGAAGACGCGGAAGTGGCGAAAGTTGTGCTGACAGAAATCCTGGAGAAAATGTCGATTCGCGCGTCTATTCGGGTGCGCCGGGCAGAAAAGGGCGAAAGCGATGAAGATACCCCCTGGTTGCTGGATGTGACGGGTGGGGGAGATGACTTAAGCAGTCTGATTGGGCGACGAGGAGAAACCCTGGCAGCGCTGCAATATATCACCCGTCTTATCACCAGTCGTGAATTGCAGCGGCGCGCCAATATTGTTGTTGATGTGGATGGTTATAAGGCGCGGCGCACGAGTAAACTGTTCGAACTGGCAGATCGTATGGCCGAGCAGGCCGTGCGCCAGCAGCGCACAATCTCACTAGAGCCGATGCCGCCCTATGAACGACGGATTATTCACCTGGCACTGCGTGAGCGTACCGATGTGACGACTAATAGTGTCGGCGAGGGCGACTCTCGTAAAGTCACGATTGTGCCAACATGATGTCTTCTAAGCCCGAATATTTACTGATCGGCCATCTTACGGCTGATCTTACCCCGGCGGGCCGTCGCCTGGGGGGCACGGTTTCGTACGCCGCAAGAGTAGCAAGTGCCTTTGGCCTGCCTGTCAAACTGCTGACCAGCGCCGCCGATCACGAGCCGCTGCTGGATGAATTGACGCCTTATGTTTCAGAAATGAGGGTGATGCCTGCAAAGGATACCAGCACTTTTGAAAATATTTACCAGCAGGGCAGCCGAACACAGTATATTCGTGGTGTTGCCGCGCCAATTTCGGCAGATGATGTGCCTCCCGCATGGCTGGCTGCGCCATTGGTGCATCTTGCCCCGTTGACAGGTGAAGTAGACCCACACATTGTCCATACATTTAAAGATTCTTTTGTGCTGCTGACAGCTCAGGGCTGGTTTCGCCAGTGGGGCGAAGATGGCCGGGTGCATTTTAAACGCTGGTTCGACCCCGCAGTAGTACAGGCTCTGGATGTGGTCGTGTTTAGCATCGAGGATATTGCTGAAGCGCCTGATCTGGAGGCATTGATGGCGCAGGCTGCCAAATGCCTGATTGTTACACGGGGTGCGGAGGGCGGCACCTATTATTACCGGGGACAGACCTTTACTTACGATACCCTCTCGCTGGAAGATGTGGATGTAACAGGCGCGGGTGATGTGTTCGCCGCGTCCCTGCTTTCCAGTCTGCATTTCTTCCAGGATGACATCCACAAGGCCATCCGGGTCGCGGCGCGGCTGGCTGCCAACTCTATTACTCGTGTGGGGCTGGAAGGGACACCTTCGCCGGATGAGGTGAAAAAGATGCTGGAAGCGATACAGGTAGGCGCATGAGTATCGTTGATCGTATTCTTTATAATGGTTTGATTGTGACTTTTGATGCGACTGCATCACGCGTGAGCGCACTGGCAATCACTCAGGGGCGTATCGTCGCTTATGGCAGCGATGCTGAGGTGCTGGCGCTGGCCGGGGAAAACACCATTCGTGAGAACCTGAACGGGAATTTCGTGATTCCCGGTATGGTTGATGCACACATTCACTGGTTATGGACAGCGCGCGCGCTGCGTGAAGTGGATGTGTTTGAAATACCGGATAAGGCGCTGGCACTGGAACGTGTGACGGAACGGGCACAGCATACCCCGGCAGGGGAATGGATTACCGGGCGCGGCTGGGCGCAGGATTTCTGGCCAGAGGCTGGCTTTCCTTCGGCGGCTGATCTTGATGGTGCTGCACCAGATCATCCGGTTTGGCTGGGCGCGAAGAGCGGTCATGCGGCGTGGGTGAACAGCGCTGCACTGCGTGTCTGTGGCATCACAGGCGATACGCCAGACCCTATAGGCGGGCAGATTCAGCGGGATGCGGCTGGGCAGCCTACGGGTATCCTCTTCGAGACTGCGATGGAGTTGGTCACGGAACACATTCCTGCACCCAGCCTTAGCGATCTGGCCGGGTATATGCTGGAAGCGCAAAAACTGGCATTGGCGGCGGGCATCACAGGCATTCATGACTTTGATGGGCCGGAGTGCCTGCGCGCGCTGCAAGTGCTGCGGGAACGCGGCGATTTGGCCCTGCGTGTCGTGAAAAACATCAATAAAGAATGGCTGCCTGCCGCGCTGGAAACAGGGCTTCGTGGGGGCTTTGGTGATGATTGGATTCGTATTGGCGGCCTGAAGATTTTTGCTGATGGCGCGCTCGGCCCACGTACAGCGTTGATGGTTGAACCTTATGAAGGTGAACCAGAGAACTATGGTATCTGTGTCACCGATAAGGAGGAAATGCAGGAACTGGTGAGCCGTGCCAGTGCCGCTGGGCTGCCTGCGACCATTCACGCGATTGGTGATTGGGCAGTACATGATGTGCTGGATGTGTACGAAGCCATACGGCGAGAGGAAGCGAAGCGCGGTGAAGCACCAGCGACCCGCCGCCACCGGATCGAGCATGTCCAGATTATTCATCCTGATGATGCGCACCGGCTGGCGGCACTGGACATCATCGCCTCTATGCAGCCGTTACATGCAACCTCGGATTATGTCTCAGCGGAGCGTTACTGGGGTGCGCGCAGTCAGTGGTCTTACAACATCCGGTTACAGATTGATCAGGGGGCAAAGATCGCATTAGGGTCAGACTCGCCTGTCGAACCTTTTGAGCCGCTAAAAGGTGTTTATGCAGCGATCACACGTCGCCGGCCAGATGGGATGCCAGGGCCGGAAGGCTGGTATCCCGAACTGCGTTTAACAGTAGACGAAGCGCTGCGCGGCTTTACGCTTGGCCCGGCTTACGCGGCTGGCATGGAAGATCGTCTGGGTAAACTCGCGCCGGGTTATCTGGCTGATCTGGTGGTGCTGGATCATGACCTCTACAAAATCGACCCTGAAGATATCCCTGATACCAGAGTGCTGGGCACGATGGTGGATGGTCTCTGGCGCTTTGGGGGGGTGTAAATGATATTACTTAAAAACTTCGTTAAAGAGGGAAACTTATGACGGATGTGCGTTTACAACGGCTGGCCGATGTGCTGGTGAATTACTCGACAGCGGTCAGGCCGGGTGAATGGGTGGGTATTCTGGGGGATGTACTGGCCCTGCCAGCAGCGCGTGAGGTGTATCAGGCTGTCGTGCGGGCAGGCGGTAATCCTTCTCTCTTTCTCAATGATGATTATATGACGCGGACATTCCTGCGAGAGGCCACCGATGAGCAGATCGCGTGGCTTGACCCGGCTATGACGCTCTATTATGAAAAGGCGGATACGTATATTCGTGTAGGCGGGCATGGTAATACCCGCGCCCTAACCAGTATCCCCGGCAAGCGAATGCAGCAGGTGCAGATGGCGCGTTGGAGCTGGGTAAATACTCGGCTTGACCGTGCCGCGCAGGGCGAAATGAAATGGGTTGGCACATTGGTGCCCACTGAAGCCAGCGCGCAGGAAGCCAACATGAGTCTTGAGGAATATGAGGATTTCGTCTATGGCGCGACCTTCTGTGACCAGGAAGACCCGGTAGCATTGTGGCGTGAGATGTCAGAGACTCAGCAGAAGAAAGTGGACTGGCTGGCTGGCAAGAAGCAGGTGGTGCTGCGTGGGCCGCATGTAGACCTGCAACTGTCGATTGATGGGCGTAAGTTCATGAACGCGGATGGGCATTACAACATGCCGGACGGCGAGATTTTCACCGGGCCGGTTGAAGACTCGGTCAATGGCTGGATTCGCTTCGATTATCCCTCTATCGTGGGCGGACGCGCGGTGAAAGGCATCGAACTCAGGTTTGAGCAGGGTAAAGTGGTGCAGGCCAGTGCTGAGGAAAACGATGATCTGTTACAGGCACAGTTGAACACCGAT
>JBGSXK010000266.1:0-10033 GCA_041751455.1 Anaerolineae bacterium | reverse complement strand
AGGCAACAAAAAACGCCCCGCAGTGCGAGGCGTTCAGGCTCCACAGCCTGGATTCGAACCAGGAACCCATCGGTTAACAGCCGATTGCTCTGCCGTTGAGCTACTGTGGAAGACAGAGCACATCATAACAAAGCGCCTATAACGTGTCAAGATAAAAGTCATCAGTCCACAGCAATCCATCTACCCACAGCGATATTTTGCATGAAGCCCGTGAAACGGTAACATTAAGGGGATTGAAGGGTGCGCTGCCGCGCCCTGCCTTATGTTTGCGAGTCCCTATGTCACATCCTGTCGCTGTACGTAAAGTCGAAAACGCCGCCGATTTCCGCGCCTTCTTTCAGTTCCCCTGGGCGCTCTATCAGGACGACCCCAATTGGGTGCCGCCGCTGCTGTCGATGCGCCGTGACCTGCTGGATAAGAAGAAAAATCCCTCGTGGGAATACCTGGAAGGCGATTTTTTCGCGGCTTGGCGCGGGGACAAAATCGTAGGCACCATCGCCGCCATCAGCAACCCGCGCCACAACGAATACTGGAATGAACATATCGGCTGGTTTGGCGCATTCGAGGTCTGTGACGACCAGGAAGCCGCGACCGCGCTGCTGGATACCGCTGCCGAATGGGTCCGCGCGCGCGGTTACAACGCCATCCGCGGCCCGCAGACCTTTACCACGCACGAGGACTGCGGCCTGCTGGTGGATGGCTTCACCCGCCCCGTGCTGCTGATGCCCTACAATTACCCCTACTATCAAAACCTCGTGGAAACTGCGGGCTTCCAGAAGTCGATGGATCTCTACAGCTTCCACATTACGCGTTCCGAGAGTACCGAAATCGGCCTGGAAAGTTGGCTGGGCAGGCTGGCACAGGCGGTGATGAAGCGCAACAAAATCACCATCCGCCCCATTGAACGGAAGCGCTTAAAAGAAGAATTTGTGCTGTTCAAAGAGATTTACAACGCCGCCTGGGATAAAAACTGGGGTTTTGTGCCCATGACCCCGCGTGAGCTGGACGGCCTGGTAGAAAGCCTGGGGCAGTTCTTCGACCCTGACTTCGCCTTCTTCGCCTATGTAAACAATGTACCTGCCGGATTCGTGATGGCCGTGCCGGATTTTAACCAGGTGCTTAAACGTGCGGGTGCCCGTCCCGGTGTGCCCGAAGTGTTCACCCTGCTCAAAGCACTCTGGTACTGGAAGATCAACCCGGTGATGGACTGGATACGCATCCCACTGCTGGGCGTAAAAGGCGAGCACCGGGGTAAAGGCGTGGATGTAGCGCTCTATTACCACATCCTCAGGGCCGCCCTGCAAAGCCCCAGAATCAACCACTGTGATGCAGGCTGGATTCTGGAAGCCAACCAGGATATGGTCAATATCGCGCACAAAGTCGCCGGGGCCATTTACAAAACCCATCGCCTCTATCAACGAAATTTCTGATTTCGGTTATAATAACGCCGTTTGCCTGCGCCGCCTGCCGCCAACCCGAAAGTAGAGACTACGATGGCGAAAATTTTGATTGTTGATGATGAACAACTGACAGTAGAGATGCTCAGCACCTTTTTAAACCTGATCGGCCATGAGTCCATCGGGGCGCTTTCTGGCAAGCAGACCTGGGACAAACTGGCCTATGAGGAGCCGGACGCAATCCTGCTCGACATCATGCTGCCCGACGATAACGGGCTGGATATCTGCCGCGCGCTGCGTGCCCGGCCAGAAACCATCGCCGTCCCGGTGATTATGATCTCTGCCTTTGCGCCGCCGCTGATCGAAGAAGCCAATAAGGCGGGCGCGAATGGTTATCTTGCCAAGCCAATTCAACTGTCCGCGCTCAAATCCGCACTGGCCGATGTCGGCATCCACTAACCATCAATCTGGTCGATGAGTGCGTGCATGACTTCTTCAGCGGTACTCTGGCGCGAGATGACAGCCACCAGCGCATTCTGCACCGCCCGTCCGATGGTCCCGCCTTCGCTGTCGGTCAGCGGCAGCGTGGCATTGTTCAGCAGGTCACGTGCGAAGTCCAGATAATCACTGTCCGGCCACTGTTGCAGCGCCGTGCGCTGCGAAGGCAGCATCAGCACCGTGTAGGTATAATCACCCTGGCGTGCGGCATTCAGCATCCAGTTGAGGAAGCGTAACGCCAGCGCCTGACGCTCCGCATTGGGGGTCGTCAGCACCCACATCCAGCCGTTGACTGCCCCGGTCAGCGCCCCGGTTTCGGTGGGGATGGGGCTGTAAGCCAGTGTATTTTCGCCCTGTGCCCACCTCAGATAACGGGTCGATCCCGCAAGCCCGGCAGTCACTCCCCCGTTGATGAGCGCCTGCCAGTAATCATCCGCTGTGGCATAATTCAGCACTGCCGGGTCAATCATCCGGCGCTCGACAGCATTTTCGTAAAATTCCAGCACGGTCAGCAGCGCCTGCTCGTTGATAATCATCGCGCCTTCGCTGGGCGGGCTGCCGCCTGCGGCCAGATACTGCGCCAGAAACAGGCTGTTGATGCCGCTGGTCTGGGCAGCCGGGAAAACCATGCCAAACCCTTCCGTCGCCAGCACATCGCTGAACCGCCATGAGGCAGGCAGGTCGGCTTCTGGCAGGTGAACCATATGCTGCACTTCCAGCGCATACGGCAGGCCGTACAACCGCCCCTGCACCGTCCCCAGTTCAATCGCAGCCGTGTACAGGTCTCCCCGCACCGCCGCCGAAATCCTGTCATCCAGTGGATAAATCAGCCTGTCCTGCACCGCCAGCAGCAGGTCACTGCGCCGCATAAGCGTCAGGTCGGGCAGTGCGCCAGGGGCGACCGGGCTGGCCGTGCGCAGTGTGGAGAGGATGCCGCCGGGGTCCTGTTCGTTCTTCCATCGCAGATCCACAACCACATTACCCTGCGCGGTCTGGAAAGCAGTAATCTGCTCTGAGAGCACATCTGCCGCGTCGCCGTTATCCAGCGGGGCAAGTGGCTCCGGCCACCAGACAGACAGACGCGCCGGGCCAGCCGCGGTCGGCATAGGCGTGATCGTCGGGGTCAGAGTCACGGCCTGGGCCACCACAGTGGGTGTCTGGGTCGCCAGCGGTTCAATCGTCAGTCCAGAATCAGCGGGGGTTGTTGTCGGGGCGGCACAAGCGGCTAAGAACAGCAGCAGGCCGCGCGTACAGGTTTCCATGAAGCGCATCGTGCAGCACCTCCTCAGCAGTTTACCGGGCTGCATTATACACCATGCCCGCTGGATTGGTATTCAGTGCCTGTCAACCTGCCAGTTCGAGCAGCAGCACAAAGCCATAGGCTGTCATTGACATCGCCACCAGCCCCAGCGCCATAAGCTGGATAAAAACACAGCGCGACAGGGCAGCAAAAGGCTGTGGTCGCGCTGTGTCATTTGGGGCTATGGGACCTCTACCGTGAAGGTATGCTGACTCCAGGCTGTCCAGGTGCCGCTGCTGTGGCGTGCGCGCGCGCGCCAGTGCCACGTGCCATTCACCAGCGCGGGCAGTGTCACCTGCGTCGTGCTGCCGGACAGGGCATTATTCTGATAAATCGGGCTGGAGAAATTCGCGTGATCGTCCACCTGTATTTCGATCAGGTTCGCCCAGCTCATGGGTGCCCACGTCAGCGTCGGAGTCGCCGTGGTATAACGGTTGGGCTGGGGCGCGGCACTGGCGCTGGACTCGACAGTCACCTGCCACACCTCGCTCCAGCCAGAGGCATTACCCGCTGCATCCACCGCCTGCACCCGCCAGGAATAGGTGGTGTAGAGCAGGTTGCTGACAGGTTTATAGTTGGGCCGCTTGGAAAGCACAGTCAATGCCGGCGCGCCAAAGCTGCCAGTGCTGCTCAGTTGGAACTCGTAATGTGTCGTGCCCGGCGTGGCCTGCCATTTAAAGGGCTGGCGCAGGGTGGTCGTGCTGCTCCCATTGGCGGGGGTACGCAGTTGTGGCACAGGGGGCGCTTCGGTATCCAGCGTATAGGTAAAGCGGCGGCTCCACACCCCGCCTACCCCCAGCCCGTTCAACGCCCGCACCCGCCAGTAATAACGTCCATCATTCGTCAGCGGCGGGCTGACCGTGACACTCGTCCCGCCCAGGATACTGCTGAATTCCGGTGAGTTGAAATTCCCGTTATTGTCGAACTGCACTTCATAACTGGCCGCGCCCGGCACCGCCGCCCATTGCAGCAGCGGCGCAGCATTAGCGCTGATCGTTTTATTAGCCGGGCTTTGCAGGTTAGAGCGTCCCGGCGGCAGCGGGCTGATGGTGAAACGCCAGCTTACAGGCGAAGTGACCACTCCACTGCCCATATCCACATTCACGCGCCAGTAGTAACTGCCATAATCCAGCGCGGTGGGCAGGCGGTAATTGGTGCCGCTCAGCACGGGTGAGGTATGTTCGAGCGTCGTGAAGCCGCTGTCTGCCGCCACCTGAAGCTGGTAACTCAGCGCGCCCGGCATAGCCTTCCACGTAAAACGGGTCACAGCAGGATTTTGTGTTTTAAAGACGGCCTCATCTTTGGGGCCAACCTGAAGGGCAACCGTAAAGCGCTGATAAACTCCGTCCTCCCAGCCAGACCAGTTGCCCGCTGCATCCCCGGCCTGCACCCGCCAGTAATAGGTCCCCTGGGGCAGCGGGTCTGACGGTGTGTAGTTGGGGCTGGACGTATCTGCATCACTGATAATCAGGCTGCTGAAATTGCTGTCCGCCGCCACTTGCAGGCGGTACATGCTGGCATCACCCACCTTGCGCCATGCCAGACGCGGCCTGCTGTTCGAGGTCGTTATGGCATTTTTGGGCGCAGTTTGCTGGGGGAAGCCGGGCGCTCTGGTATCAACGCGGAACGTATAGTGGCGGCTCCAACTGCCGGGTGTGCCGCTGCCATCATAAGCGCGCACCCGCCAGTGATAAAGCCCATCGGCCAGTGCACTGCCCGGCACCACACTCAGGGCGGTCAGGCCACTCGCTGTGAACTCCGGGCTGTTAAAGTTGCGATTATTATCCAACTGCACTTCATAACTGACGGCGGTCTGCACAGGCTGCCAGCGCAGTTCCGGCTGGCTGTTGGCCGTAAATGCCCCATCTGGTGGGTTTTCCAGCGCCACGCGGCCCATCTCCATCGGCGGGATCACCGTGGCGGTACTGGTTGGCACATCCACTTCTGGCGTAGCGCTGGCGGTGGCCTCGTCTGTCGCCGTCACCTCCGGGGTGCTGGTCGGCAGCTCGGTCGCTGTTTCCGTCGGCACAGGAGTCGCCGTGGCCGTTTGGGTTTCTGTCGGTGTTTCTGTCAGGGTCGGCGTGCTGGTCGGCACATCGGTTGCGGTTTCTGTCGGCGCTTCAGGTGTGACTTCGGCGGTAGCTTCATCCTGTGCGCCCACGCCCGCTGCAAACATCAGTAGGCCGATCAATAACAACAGTAACAGCTTACGAACCTGGTTACGAAGGATATTCCTCATCATCATGCCTCAACCACCACTTACAATAAAACTCTCGACCACACTCCACGCGCCCCAGGTGTTATCCGCCTGGCGGGCACGCACTCGCCAGTAGTATTTGCCAGCGGCCTGTGCCGGGAGGGTGTGGGACAGAGTGGACGCAGAGAGCGTGTTATTCATGTAATGCACATCCCCAAAGCTGCTGCTGAGGCTGACCTGAAGCTCGTACCCTGTCGCCCAGGAAATCCGATTCCAGGTGAGCGTGGGGGTCGCCGTCTGGAAGTAATTGGCCTCCACCGCGGCTTCTACATAACGCGCGGTATAGGTCGTGTTACTGGTGGGTATCGTGATATTCCGGTTCGCCGGGCCGCCGTCCGACCATGAGTCAAACAGCCAGATACGCCCGTTCTTCACCTGTACCAGCGGCGCTTCCAGGTTGCGCGACAGCCCAACCACATTCGGCTGGTTAAGCGGTGTGGTGCGCGGCTGCCCATCCAGGTTGATTTGCAGGCCAGTAGGCACTGTGCGCAGGTTCAGCGTCACCAGACGCGGGAAAATATCATGATAGATACGGTGTTCCAGCCCTTCGGAATCTTCCACCGTCAGGTAAATGCGGAACCACACATTTGCGTCGGTGTGCCCCAGCGGGTTAATCGTAAACGAGCCTGAGGTCTGCCCGCTGATGGGCGCGATAAACGGATGCGTATGGTCATCATGATGGAACACCACTTCCCACGTAAAAGCGCTGGCGGGCAGGCTGCCATCTTCCAGGTCGGTGGCGGTGCCGCTGTAATTGATCACATCCCCGCCGCTGTAGAAACTGCCGTTCGCCGGCGCGGTAATTTCCGCCACAGGCCGCCGGTTAAATACCACCGTCAGCAGCGCTTCGTTGCTGGTGGCGCTGCCTGCGCTGTTCCTCACCACACAGCGGAAGCGTACACCATCATCCACTTCGCGCGTGGTTTGCAGGGTGTAGGTGGGGTTGGTCGCGCCGGAGATATTGACCCCGTTGCGCTGCCAGCGATAACGCAGCGTGGGTGAGCCGCTGGCGCTGCATGTGAACGTCGCGCTTTCGCCCAGGGGCACACTGGCATTCTGCGGATGCTGGGTAATGACAGGCGGCTCACTGGTGCCAGAGCCATAAGTGATGCGGTGCAGGCTGCCTGTGCCGAAGGCATTCCCCCGCGCCAGGTAATAGAGCGCGCCGTTGGGCGCGATTTTAATATCGACCAGCCCCAGCCGGATATTGGTTGCGAACGTCTGGGTGTTACCTGTAGTATGATCGTAATGACGTATCCAGCGGGCACAGTAATCGCCAAAGAAGTAATCTCCCCGGTATTGTGCAGGGAAGGTGGCCGTAGACGGGTTATAGAACACCCCGCCCGTGATGGAACAGGCCCCGCCGGAATGGTTATAGGCATAAACAGGCTGGGCATAAGCCGGGTTGTTATGCGGCCCCTCGGTGGCAGGCCAGCCATAATTCGCACCCGCCTGTCCCAGGTTGATTTCCTCCCAGCTTCCCTCACCCACATCATTGATGAGCATCAGCCCGGTGCCCGGCTGTACCGCAAAATTAAACGGGTTGCGCAGCCCCAGCGCCCAGATCGCCCGGTTATTGCCGGTCGTGCTGCCATAAAAAGGGTTGTTGGTGGGGATAGTGCCATCTTTATTGATGCGCAGGATTTTGCCCTTCTGCGTGGTGAAGGACTGTGCATTCTGCGAAAAACGGTTATCGCCCACTGCGATGTACAATCGGCCATCCCCGCCGAAGTGCAGCGCGCCGCCGTTGTGGAAGTCGTCGCCAGAGAGCGGGTCAATCTCGAAGATGACCTGTTCGCTCCCCCCCACCGCAACATTGCCGTTGGCGGTAAAACGGCTGACACGGTTACGCGCCGGGCTGCCCGGCACAGTATAATAAAGATAGACATAGTTGTTGGATTGGAAAGCCGGGTCAAACGCGATGCCCAGCAGACCGCGCTCACCGCTGGTAGTAGTCGTGACCTGCACAAACGGTGTGGCAAGGAGCTGGTCGTTCTGGAAGATGCGCACCCGTCCTGTTTGCTCCAGCATAAACAGACGACCATCCGGCGCGAAGGCCATCGCAGTAGGACCGCTTAGGGATTCCGCAATCGGGGTTTCTGTAAAACCTGAAGGTAACGACGATTGTGCTTGCACCGGTTGCCAGGAAACCGCGAGCCATAGACTCATCCCTAGAGTGACCACTGCAAAGAGCCAGAGGCGTGGTAAATCTCGCACTCAAATTTCTCCTGAAAAGATTAAGCTGCTTCTGTTAAGCATCATAACCGAGGTTTTGAGCGGTTGTCGAGATACCCATGACCCAATTCAGGTAGGAATACCTTTACAATAATAAACTTTAAATTTACAAAGGCATATACACAGGTGATATATGCCGATTCAGCCGTTTCCACAGCAGAGAGGGGGCTGCTGTGGCTCCTCTCTCCCCATGCAGCACTGGGAGAGAGGGCCGCGGCTGAAGGGCAGCTACTGACGCGGAAAATCAGGAAGTCCCACGCCGCCATGTGGGACGATCTCAAATCCTTCCGGCGCAGCAGCGATCAACGGGCGTGCCGCCTTAATAATGGCTTGCACCCCGTCCAGTTTGAGCGATGCCTGATGATCGTCCTTACTCCGCCAGACTTCCGTGATCCAGATCGCGTCCGGCTCATCCGGCAGGCTGCTGATCACATACACATAACAACCTTCCAGCTCGCGCAGGAGTTCTGCCCCTTGCAGCAGATAATCGAGCAGGGCATCACGCTGTCCGGCATGAGCTTTCATTTTTCCACACAGGCCAAACATGATTTTTCCTCCTTACCGCGTCAGCGCGGCAGATCATCCAATCCATTCCTGCATACTACCGGGCAGCGGCTTGCTCATCGCGCGCAGATAGATGCTCGCCTTGCCCAGGAAAATCAGGAGGGCTTGCAGGTAAACATCCATCTGCATCTCTACAGGAGCCGAAAAACCGCCGGGTCGCTCGATGCCCTTCTGCAGGTCCTCGTCCGAAAAGGCCGTCAGTACCGCTTCCATCTCGCTGTCCAGGCTCTGATACCATGCCTTCAACCGGGCAGTGCTGCTCTCCAGCCCTGCTTCGTGGTTGCGATAATCCCAGTCCTGCGTAAAGGTTTTCAGCGATGTAAGATACGATTGCTGGACTTCCCCCATCTCGCGGCAGAGTGCCCCCAGCGTCATCGCCTGCCCGCCAGGGGTAAAGGCCAGGTCAGCATCACTCAGGCTTTCCAGCAGCCCCAGGCGTGATCCATGTGTCCCTTCCACCCATGCCCATTTTTCCTGCATATAACGATTCATATCATCCTCGCAGCAATAGAACACTTGAGCAATATCATAGCCCGAAACAGGCCGAAATGATTGTAAAAACGCGACAAAGTCGAACATCCTTGCTGTTCATGAAATGATAGGGTTGTCGTAAACATAAAAAATATAATCCTGAGACACTGTTTTGACCCCCAGGTCATTCAGCACCCTCAGCAGTTGTGCCCGGTGATCTGTCCCATGATTACCGACATGCAGCAGCACCTGCCACAAGATAAGGTCCTGGTCTTCCCCCTCAGCGAAGGGTTTCTTGAATAACATATCGTCCCGCAGATTCGCAAGATAATCGCGCATCTTCTGTTCAACCTTGTCCCAGTGTGCGCGAATGCCTGCCCGATCATCAAAATCCGCGGGATTAAGCGGCTCCGGAATTTCCTCACCGCGCAGCCCGCTGAACCACGTATCATCAACACTCATGAGATGAACGATCTGGTTGCGGGCAGACCCAATAGAATAATTCACATGCTGCGTGAACTGTTCCTGCGAAAGAGAGAGGATATGCGTGTTCCATAGGTTTCGATTTTCGCTGAAGTGATAGTCGTAAAAATGACGAAAAGCATCTGCATTCATGGGATAACTTGCTCCTTCTGTGTGAACAGATGTATGATAGAACAAAAAATCTGTTATAACCAGAATGTATGCCGCCGCGCCGCGCTTTTGCAGGAATGCGGCGCTCCACACATATTGGCTTCATTGCGTATAATATTCTTGCTGTGGCAGGTTATTTCCTGTGCATCACTACCTGTAAAATCGGGGCGAGCGAGAGGATACCAGCCTGTGGAAAAGACAACAGTGTTGAAGCCCAGAGGCATCCTGAATCCCGGAATGGCAAAGCAGAAATTCCACATCGCGCGCCATCTCCCCGCTGCCGACCTGGAATTTTTTGTCGAGCGTTACTGGATTATCCATTGGGATCTGCGCGGGCAGGCACCCTATAAGCAGGAAACCCTTCCTTACCCGTGTGTCAATCTGGTGCTGGAGCGCAGCCAGTCGGGCATCTTCGGCGTGGTGACAGGCAAATTTGAGCACCTGCTCGAAGGCCAGGGCAAAGTCTTCGGGGTCAAATTCAGGCCCGGCGCGTTTTATCCCTTTCTCGGCAGGCCCATATGCCAGCTCACCGATACCTCCCTCTCATTAGAGAAAGTCTTTGGCGTAGCAGGCGGCACGCTGGAAGAAACTGTCCTCGCCATGCCGACCAGCGAAGCCATGCTCGCCTGCATGGAAGCATTTCTCCGCCAGTACCTGCCGCCGCCCGACGAGAACATC
>JBGSXK010000265.1:0-11674 GCA_041751455.1 Anaerolineae bacterium | reverse complement strand
CGCATTTTCACTTTTTCAAACACGCGATTGCCGAGTGGCAGGCACGCGGGCATGATGTGCTGCTGCTTTCGCGCGATAAGGATTTGACACTACAACTGCTGGATGAGGCGAAGCTGAAACACCAAATGCTCAGCCAGGTGCGGCGTGGCATGGTCGGGCTGGCTGTTGAACTGATCGAGCATAGCTTTGGCGTGTGGCAGGCCATGCGAGGGCATCGTTCGCAGGTGGTCGCGGCCATCGGCGGTACGTTCGTCGTGCATCCAGCGCGGCTGCTGCGTATTCCATCGCTGGTGTTTTACGATACTGAAAATGCTACCCTCTCCAACCGCATCACGTATCCGGCCGCCACGCGCATTTTTACACCGCGTTCTTACCGTCATGACCTGGGCGCAAAGCATGAGCGCTATGCGGGATTTCAGGAGCTGTCCTATCTGCACCCTCAACGCTTTACACCTGACCCGGCAAAACTGGCCGACGAGGGTTTAACAGAGGGCGAACCATTCACCTTTATGCGACTGGTGGCGTGGGGCAGCCATCATGATGTACACGATTATGGGGTAAGTGATGTGTATGAAGTGGTGCGGCGGCTGGAACAGTATGGGCGAGTGCTGATTAGTGCTGAATCGGCGCTGCCTGCCGGCCTTCAGCCTTATGCACGACGTGGAAAAGCGGGTGATGTGCATCATGTGCTGGCATTTGCGCGCCTATGCTTTGGCGAGAGCGCGACAATGGCAAGCGAGGCGGCACAGTTGGGTGTGCCCAGTGTGTTTCTCTCCACATCCAGTCGTGGCTATACCGACGAGCTGGAACAGCGTTATGGGATGGTTTTTAACTTTAATGGGGAAAATGCCCGCCAGGACAGCGCGCTGGATTGTGCAGAGAAATTATTGAGCGACCCCCATACACCGCGTGTGTTCCATGAACGTCATGCGGCCATGATGGCCGAGCAGATTGACGTGACCGCCTTTATTGTCGAGGTAGTTGAGCGTTATGCGAAACTAAAGTAGGTTGTTTTTCTTTATGGTGTTTGTTATGGTTGTGATGTTGGCCGGGAAAGATGGATGCTGCCATGAATTCAAATGTTCAGTGGGGTGATGTCGTGGTGATGACGGAAGCCGCTAATCCACAGTTGATTATGGCGGCGGAACGCGTGTATTCTGAGGGTAATCCCCGTGTTTCGATTGTGATGCCAGCCTACAACGAATCTGAGGTGATCGGCACGATTCTGGACGAACTGCAAGCCGGGCATTATCACGAGATTATCGTCGTGGATGACGGCTCGGTCGATGATACAGCGGCGATTGCGCAGGCGCATGGGGCGATAATCGTGCGGCATCCGTATAACATCGGGAATGGCGCGGCGGTGAAATCCGGCATTCGCGCCGCGACAGGCGATATTATCGTGCTGATGGATTGTGACGGCCAGCATCCACCGTCGGACGTGCCCCGGCTGGTTTCATATATTGGCGATTATGACATGGTGGTGGGCGCGCGCACCGCTGCGTCGGATTCGCATCTTTACCGTGATGTGGGCAACAAGGTTTTTAACACCTACGCCTCATATATCGTTGGCTATCCCATCCCCGACCTGACCTCCGGCTTTCGCGTCATTAAATCCTCGCTGGTCAAGCGCTTTGTTTACCTGCTGCCCAATGGCTATTCCTATCCTTCTACGATCACTATTGCCATGTTCCGCTCTGGCTTTCGGGTGCGTTATGAACCGATTGTCTCCCCGGCGCGTGTTGGCGTGAGCAAGATCAGGCCGCTGCGTGATGGGACTCGCTTCCTGATGACGATCACACGGTTGGGGACGATGTTTGTGCCGCTGAAAATCTTCGTGCCGATCAGCCTGTTGTTTCTGTCGGTGGGCATTGGTTACGGTTCATGGCTGCTTATTTTCAGGTCGCGCTTCAGCAACATGGCGGTACTGCTGATTATGATCGGCGTGGTGGTATTTCTGGTTGGCCTCATCGCAGAGCAGATCGCGCTGCTGCGGATGGCAAACACCACGCGGGACTAACCTATTCCAGCCGGATGCGCGGGTTGAGCAGGGCGTACATCAGGTCGGCGGCGAAGTTCGCCAGCGCGAAGAAAAAGATCGTCACCATCACCACCGCTTGCAGCACCGGGATATTCTTCTGCTTCACCGCCTCCACCAGCAGCGCGCCGATGCCGCGATAATTAAACACGTTCTCGATCACCACCAGTCCGCCGATCAGCCAGCCGATGCTCAGCGCGATTACGGTAATGGTCGGCAGCAGGGCATTGCGCAGCACGTGTTTGAAGATCACCTGTCGGCGCGGCAGCCCCTTGAGCGTTGCGGTGCGCACATAGGGTTTTCTGATCTCGTCAATCACCCCGGCCCGTGCCATGCGCGAGACATACCCCAGCAGCACAAAAGTCGCGGTGAGGGCGGGCAGCAGCAGCGCGCGTATCCAGTCTCCCAGCAAACCGCTCGTGGGCACCTGCGCGGTGGCGGGCAGCCAGCCCAGTTGCAGCGCGAAGACGTTAATCAATACTAACCCGGTCACAAACTCCGGCAGGCCGACCACCGACAGCGACACCACTGAAATCAGGCTGTCAATCCAGCTATTCTCGCGCAGTGCCGCGATCACCCCCAGCAAAAGGGAAAGAGGGATGCTGATGACAAATGTCAGCAGCGCCAGCCGCAGCGAGTTTTCCAGCCTCCCTGTCACCAGCAGGCGCACCTCCGGGTTGCCGCTGGTCAGCGAACGCCCCCAGTCCCCCGCCACAAAGCGCCCCAGCCAGTTCGTGTACTGCGTGAAGAAAGGATCGTTCAGGCCGAATTCCTCGCGCAGCGCCTCAAGGGCCTGCGGCGAGGCCTCGCGCCCCAGGATCAGGCGGGCGGTGTCGCCAGGTAAAAGCTGAGTCAGAAAGAAGATGATGAACGACGTGATCAGCATCGTCCCCACCAGCAGCAGCGCCCGGCGCAGCGTATAACGCACCATAGCTAATCCGCCTTTTCCGCCAGCACAGCACTTTGCAGCGCGATCAGCTCGTCAATTGGGATATGACAGCGAATGAAATGACCGTCGCCTGCATCGCGCCAGGGCGGGGCTTCCTCCTCACAGATCGCGCCGATTTTGCGCGGGCAGCGGGTGTGAAAACGGCAGCCGGATGGGATATGTCGGGCGCTGGGAACATCACCTTCCAGTCGGATATCCCCCTGCGATCTTGTGGGGTCAGGCACGGGAATAGCTGAGATTAAGGCCTCGGTATAAGGGTGGGAAGGTGGGTGATATACGTCTTCGGTATCCCCTTCCTCGATGATTTCGCCCAGGTACATCACGGCGATCCAGTCCGCCAGATAAGCCACCACATCCAGATCATGCGATATAAGCAGGTAGGATGCGCCGCGCTGTGCCCGCAGGTCTTTAAGCAGATTGAGGATGACCGCCTGCACCGAAACATCCAGCGAAGAAGTGGGTTCGTCAGCCACAACCAGCGCCGGGTTGGCGGCAAAAGCGCGGGCGATAGCAACCCGCTGTTTCTCGCCGCCGCTCAGCTCACTCGGATAACGATGTGCATATTCCGGGGGCAGACGCACAGCCTCCAGTAGTTCATCAATGCGTTCCTGCCGCTGCTGCCGGGTGAGTGAGTCGCCGCTGAGCAGCCGCAGCGGGCGTTCCAGCGCTTGCCCGACAGTCTGATAAGGGTTCAGTGCATCATTAGGATTCTGGAAGACCATTCGCAGGTTGCGCAGCGTGTCCCGTTCACGATGGCGTAAATCCAGGCTGATCTCTGTGCCGCACAGTTCAATCTGCCCACTGTCCGCCGAGTCGAGCGCGACAATCGCCCGCGCCAGTGTGGTCTTGCCGCTGCCGCTTTCGCCCACCAGCCCCAGCGTGGAGCGCTCGCGGATGCGCACCGAGGCATCATCCACCGCATGGACATATTCCGGCTCACGCCGCAGCAGCCAGTCGAACACCGACGACTCCCCAAAGCGTTTGTAAATATCACGTGCGCGCAGGACATATGACTGTCGTGGTGGGGCAGGTGCGCTCTCACCTTTGGGTTCGGTATCCAACCGCAGCGCACCACTGGCGATTTCCTGCCAGCGATGGCATTTCACCGTGCGCCCATCTCCGGCGTTTTCCAGCGCGGGCTTCTGGTCAAAACACAGTTGCAGCGCCACCGGGCAGCGCGGCGCGAAGACACAACCTACAGGCCGCTCCCCCAGCGAGGGAGCTACTCCTTCGATAGTGAATAATCGTGTTTCCACGCCTTCGGTCGGGCGGGGCAGGCTGGCCAGCAGGCCAATCGTATAAGGATGCAGTGGCTGGCCGAACAGATCGCGCACCGGGGCACTTTCCATCACCTCGCCTGCATAAAGCACGGTTACATGGTCACAGAGCTGGGCCACTGTGCCCAGATCATGCGAAACATAGACGGCGGCGGCCTGGTTATCGCGGATCAACTCGCGGAACAGGTCGAGGATAACAGCCTGCGTGGTCACATCCAGCGCCGTCGTCGGTTCATCCAGCACCAGTAGGCGCGGCTGTGTACTCAGTGCCATTGCAATCAGGACGCGCTGCTGCATTCCGCCGCTGAGCTGGTGGGGATAACGCTGGGCAACCGTTTCCGGGTCGGCAATCTTGACGCTGCGCAGCATCTCGACAGCCCGTATCCACGCATCCGCCCTGGATAAACCTTCGTGCAGGCGGGTGATCTCGGCAATCTGGTTGCCGGTAGTATAAGCCGGGTTGAGCGAGGCCAGCGGGTCTTGCGGCACCAGATTAAGCTGCCGACCCCAGATTTGGCGCATCTCGTCGTCACTTTTCACCAGCAGGTTATCACCATCCAGCAGCACCTCGCCCGCGCTTACCCGCGCATTGGCCGCCATATAACGCATAAGCGCCAGCGCAAGTGTGGTTTTGCCGCTGCCGCTTTCGCCCACCAGCGCATGAATTTGCAGCGGGTCGATGCACAGCGATACCTCGCTGATGGCATTGATCCAGCGCTTGTTGAGCAGGTATTCGATGCTGAGGTTTCTGGCCTCGACCACGGGTTGCGTATTCATCGGAGCTGACCTTCGTAACGGAAGATGCGGCGCAGGCCGTCAGCCATCAGGTTCACACCGATGACCAGCACAGCAATCGCGCCTGCCGGAGACCATAATTCCCACGGCGTACGCGAAAAATTAGCGCGTGCCTCGGCGACCATGCGTCCCCAATCAGGCGAGGGCGGCTGTACCCCCAGCCCCAGAAAGCCAAGCGAGGCTGTGAGGAAAATAGCATAGGAGAAGCGCAGTGCGGCTTCCACCGTCAGCGCGGGCAGTACGCCGGGCAGTATTTCACGAAACAGGATGTATGCGGGCGACTCGCCGCGCAGTTTCGCTGCTTCAATATAACCAGCGCTGCGGATATTTAGCGTAGCGCTGCGAATTACACGGGTAACGATGGGCATATACAGCAGCACAATCACGATCACAATGCCGATACTTGAGGGGCCAATGGTGCCCAGCATGACCAGCGCCAGCACCAGCGCGGGGATCGCCAGCAGACTATCCAGGATACGTGAAACGATTTCATCCAGCCAGCCGCCATAATAGCCCAGAGCTAGCCCCAGAACCGTACCCAGCATCACCGAGAGCAGCGTCGCCACACCGGGGATGACGATAATCTCACGCGCGCCCCACAGGACTCGGCTGAACACATCACGCCCCAGGCGGTCTGTCCCGAAGGGAAACTGCGCCGAAGGGGCTTCACGTGCGGCACCGCGAATGATCTCATCAAAGCCATAAGGGGCGATCCAGGGACCAAAAATCGCCAGCAGGATAAACAGTACAAAAATGAGGGAACCAGCCAGTGAAAGAGGCTGCGCGACAAGCTGGCGCAAAAAGTTTCTGAGGCCTGGCCGTTTAGAGATGGGGCGTGGAGCCCCAGAGGACCCCACGCCAGAATTTGCGGCGGACATAGCGCCTGCTATTCCGCAATCGTCACAGTGCGGTAATCGGTCATACCGGGGAAGGGGGCAAGTTCCAACCCCTGAATCCGGTCACTGGCAACACCCATCATGGGCGCGAAGTACGGCACGATAATTGGCCCGCGCTCTGCGAAGATTCGCGAAATCTGCGAGTAGAGCGCTGCACGCTCACCCTCATCGGCAGTGACCCCGGCCTGCGCGACCAGATCATCCAGTTCCGGGTCGGAGAAGCGGCTTTCGTTGAAGCCGTTATTGCAGCCTTCATCAATCGCGGCAGAGGTGTACGCCTCCAGGAAGAACAACTGCGGCACAGGTCGGTCGCCCCAACCGGTGATACCCAGCTCGACATCACAGTAGTTAATCTCATTGGTGGTGGTGTAATACTGCCCCGCTTCCAGGGTCTGGATATCTACACGGATGCAGGCCGGTTCCCACTGACTTTGCAGCAGCACCGCCAGGTCAGGATATTCGAATGCGATAGGTGCGTAGAGAATCATCTCCAATCCATCAGGATACCCCGCTTCAGCCAGCAGTTCACAGGCACGTTCCGGGTCGTACTGCGGCTTCTCGATGCTGTCATCATAGAACACGCCATAGGCCGGGGCGATGGGGTCGTTGTTGCCTACGGTGCCGCGCCCATCCAGCAAAATCTCGTTCAGTTCGTCGCGGTTGGTGCCGTACTTAAAGGCCTGCCGTACCAGTACATCCTGGCCGGGGCCGACATCAGTTCGCAGGCGAATCACGCCGTGCTGGCTGGTCTGCTGCTCGATCACCTGAAGGCCGTCGGCAATACCCTCGCTCACCAGAGCGATGGGAATCTTGTACACAAGGTCCAGTTCGCCGCTGGACAGCGCATCGAGCTGTGTCACTGCGTCACCGGCGAAATAAATGTGCTCCATACGGCTGATAGCGGGCTGGCCTGCCTGCCAGTAATTGGGGTTGGCCGTAAAGACCGTGCTGCCCCCGGCATTGGCATCGACAGACTGGGCAATGAAAGGCCCTGTACCGTTATAATCGGTGGCCGGGTCGGTGGTGCCATCCTTGAGGATAAGCGCGAAACGTGAGGCAACCCCATAGAGAAAGTCAGCGTTGGGGGATGCAATGGTGAAGACGACCGTCGAGTCATCTGGCGCGGAGACTTCAAAATCACCCAGCAGCCGGAGCGCCGATGAGCCGACTTCTTCGAGCCGATTGAAGGTGAATACGACATCCGCTGAGGTAAAGGGCGAACCATCGTGGAAAGTGACTCCCTCGACCAGTGTAAACGTATAAGTCAGGCCATCATCGCTGATCGTCCAGTCACTGGCGAGATTGGGAACGATACTGGAATCTGGCCGCACTTCAATCAGATAATCACGAATGGCACGGTTAAAGGCGGTTTCCGGGTCATTACTGCCCTGGGCAGGGTCAAGCACGACAGGCACTTCCATGCCGATGCGCAGGGTGCTGCCGTCCTGTGCGCCTACTGGCGCAAACATGCCCAGCAGGAGTATAGTCATCAGCATCAAGGCAAGCGCAGGTCTTGCGCGCCCGGCAGATGCCTGAGTGCGGTGTGATGTAGCGAACATTTTCCCTCCTCAAGAGATTTGTGAATAAAAGCGCGGTCGCCCGACGTTGCCAATCGCTGACGGGCGAATTTACCTTCTAACTATGGCGAAAGTTCAACAAATGTTCTGTAAGTTAGCTTACATTAAATATACTTGCTCAGGGTAAGCTCATCTATACCCCGGCGGGCACGAGCACCTTCATAGCCTGGGGCACGACTTTGATAGTAATCGGCGTTTCGCCAAATGCTTCTTCGCCATCGGCGCTGACAGGCTGCTGCGGATCAGCCTCGATAGTGATCTCGCGCACCTGCCAGTGTTGTAGGGTGGTCGCCGTGCCTTCCTGTCGCCGGATGACTTCTGACACTGCCGAAAGCAGCGACTCCGCCACATTGTTAAAAACAAAGACATCCAGCAGGCCATCTGTCATGCTCACGTCCGGGCTGAGCGTCAGCTCCAGCGTGCCGATCTTGTTAGCGTTAGCAATCAGGCAGGCGATGCCCTCAGTCTCGACACGCTCACCATCCAATGTCAGTGTGAGACGGATTGCATCGGCCTCTGTCGCGGTTTGAAACACCGACATAATATAAGCCAGTACACCGTAGCGGTCTTTCATCTCACGGCTTGCGCCCTCCATGATTTTGGTCGTCGCGCCCATATCCGCCCGCAGCATAAAATAACGATCATTCGCCTGACCCAGATCAATGGTCTCCACCCGACTCTTGAATATTCCCCGCACCGCCTCTTCCAGGTTAAGTGAGATACCAAGTTCCTGCGCCAGTGCGTTGGCTGTGCCGCCCGGTAGGATTGCCTGTGGCACAGTGCTGCCGATAAGGCCGTTGGCGACATCCACCGCCGTGCCATCGCCGCCATAAGAGGCGATAAGGTCTGCTCCGGCAGCCAGTGCGTCCCGTGCATGTTTGGCACCATCACCATACTGGTGCGTGATCGAGACATCCCAGAAGACTTCATGTTCCATAAATACCCGGTTCAGGATATTAAGCATAGGTTCATCCTGTCCGGCTGCCGGGTTAATAATGACATGGATATAGGCATAAGGTGATGCCATAATCTGCAAACTCTTTTCTGGCAAATGCCAAAATTGCCACTGGCCGGGGAAACATCGTAAACTCTTGATAACTCAGGATAATGATAAAATAACTGTGTAAAGTTTGCATTAAATCCGTGACGCTTACTTGACACCTGTTTAGGGTGGGGTGTATGATTCTCTTAACGCTTCGTCTATGATGAATTGAAACAGGCATCTTGCCGCCCTTGATGAAAACCTTCTTGAGTGTCCCCATCGCCATTGATATGGCTGATCTCTCTCCCCCGACAGGCTGATCACAAGCTTTAGAAAGTCATAGCCGCTTTCCAGCCGAACATCTTAAAAGTGTTCATCTTTCGCCCTCACGAGAGCGTCTTATCGTGCGGTGATCAATCCTGTACATCACTAGTGAAAGAATTAAATGCAATGCAGGGCATTAATGTGCGTAGAGTCTTGATCGGTGAGCCGCTGCCCACCGATCAGGCGATCCATCAACGTTTGAACAAACCCAAAGCGCTGGCTGTGTTTTCGTCCGACGCGCTTTCATCCAGCGCCTACGCGACCGAGGCAATTCTGCTGGTGCTGATTACTGCCGGAGCCGGAGCGCTGGGGGTTTCCTGGCCGATTGCGTTGGGCATTGCGGCCCTGCTGATTATCGTCGCCTCGTCATACTATCAGACCATTCACGCCTACCCCAATGGCGGTGGGGCGTATATCGTCTCTAAAGAAAATCTGGGAGTCATGCCCGGCCTGGTGGCAGCTTCATCGCTGTTGATTGACTATATCCTGACAGTGGCCGTTAGTGTTTCGGCGGGCGTGGCCGCTCTCACCTCGGCTTTTACCGAGTTGTTGGAGTGGCGTATCGAGGTGGCGCTGGTGATTGTGGCCTTCATCACCGTGATGAATTTGCGTGGTGTGAAGGAAAGTGGCACCTTTTTCGCCATCCCCACTTACGCCTTCATTTTTGGGATGCTGGGGTTGATCGGTGTCGGTATAGTGCGTGTGATAACCGGGAATATGCCCACCGTAGAAGAATCTCGTGCATTGGCCGAAGTCACAACGGTTTCCAGTGGGCTGTCACTGTTTTTGCTGCTGCGTGCCTATGCGGCTGGGTGTACCGCGTTAACCGGGGTGGAAGCGATCTCAAATGGTATCCCGGCTTTCAAGCCGCCGGAGAGCAAAAACGCGGGCCAGACGCTGATTATCATGGTGGTGCTGCTGTGTACGATGTTTGTCGGCATTACATTTCTGGCGAATCAGTTCCCGATTGAAGTGGATCACGACGCGCATATAACAGTGCTGTCACAGATCAGCCGTGTGGTCTTTGGTGGAGAGAATCTGGCCTTCTACTACATGCAGTTTGCCACGCTGTTCATCCTGTCACTGGCTGCCAATACTGCTTTTGCGGATTTCCCTCGTCTGGCCTCGCTTATCGCGCGTGACCGTTTCCTGCCGCGCCAGTTGACCAATCTCGGGGACCGTCTGGTCTTCAGTAATGGCATTATCACACTGGCAGTGCTGGCGAGCATCCTGATTATTATCTTCGATGCGCGCGAACATAATCTGCTGCCGCTGTATGCCGTTGGGGTGTTCATCAGTTTCACGCTGTCGCAGTCGGGTATGGTCATGCACTGGTTGCAGGAGCGCAAAAACCCCGAATTTACCCCGACATGGAAATGGCGTTTTCATATCTTCATGAATGCTTTTGGGGCAACGTGTACCTTCGTGGTAATGCTGATTCTGATGGTGACAAAATTTGCCGAAGGAGCCTGGGTGGTGATCTTCGCTGTGCCGGTAGTGGTCTACGCTTTTAGACGTATTCACCAGCATTACGACGAGGTAGCGGCTTCATTGACACTGGATGGCATCGCACCGGGGCCGCTGGGAGAACCACGCTCAGATCGTGGTCATGCGCCAGTAGTTGTGCTGATGAACAGCCTTAACCGCTGCTCACTGCAAGCCCTGGAGTACGCGGTGCGCCTGTCGGATAATGTACGGGTGTGTGCGGTAGCGGTAGATCAGCAGAGTGTGGAAGCGCTGAAAGCCCGCTGGCAAAACTGGGGCATAAGCCTGCCGCTGGATGTGGTGGAATCACCCTATCGCGAAGTGGGCAGGCCGCTTATCCGCTACCTGCACAAGCTGGATGACGAAAACCTGCACAGCCTCCCCACGCTGGTGGTGCTGCCCGAATTTGTGGTCGCGGAATGGTGGGCACAGTTCCTGCATAACCAGACCAGCAAGTCTATTCGTGCTGCGCTCTATCATGACCAGATCACACGTGGACGTGGCCGCCCGGTGATTAACGTGCCCTATCGCATTGGGGATGAACGTTATGAGCCAACCCTCATCAGGCCCAATGGCCTGGGTATTCCCATGCCTCTGCTGCACCAGTCTTCTGCGAACACACATTAGTGCCTCTGCCTTTGCAGGACGTGTGCATATTAAAACATGAGTCATCCCGAAATTTGCCACAGAAACGAAAAAGTGGAGGATGACTCATGTTTCGTTTTAATTGCTGGAGGCAGTTTCGGTAGGCAGGTAAATGGGTAATGTAAAGGAAAAGGTCGAGCCTTCGCCCAGGCGGCTTTCCAGCCCGATCTTGCCATTGTGGGCTTCCACCAGGCTTTTGACAATGGCTAGACCCAGCCCTGTGCCCTCGATGCTGTCGGTTTCCGGGCGGCGCACCCGGTAAAAACGATCAAAAATATGCGACTGATCCTCTGGGCTGATGCCCATACCGTTATCCTGAATAGTAATGCGCAGCATATGATCGCGTGCTTCGGCGCTCACTCGGATTTCGCCTTCGGGTGGGGTATATTTCACCGCGTTGCCAATCAGGTTGAGCAGGATTTGCTGCAAGCGCGCGCTGTCTGCCAGGATATACGGCAGGTTCTCTGGCATTTCGGTCATAATCTTCATCTGCTTGCCCAGGATGCGTGGTTCGAGTGACTCCACACATTCAATCACCAGTTCCCGCAGAGGGGTAGGTTGCAATTCGAGTTTAATGCCGGATTCAATCTTCGCCAGATCGAGCAGATCATCAATCAACTGGCGCATACTCTGGATAGACTTGCGCACCATTTCCAGGAAGTTGATGCCCATGCTATCAAACTGTTTATGCAGCAGCAGCAGTTCG
>JBGSXK010000264.1:0-6750 GCA_041751455.1 Anaerolineae bacterium | reverse complement strand
TGCGCGCCATCCTCAAGAAGGCGGGAACAACCTGCATTTTTGTGACCCATGATCAGGAAGAAGCCCTAAGCCTGGCGGACGAGGTAGCTGTCATGCTGCATGGTCAGGTATCACAGGCCGCCACGCCACAAACGCTGTATCATCACCCCGTCAACCGTGAAGTCGCCAGCTTCATCGGTGAAGCCAACTTCCTGCCCGGTCAGGCTGAGGGGGGCAGTGTGGTGTGCGTGTTGGGCAGGCTACCGCTGGCGCAGGCGGCCAGCGGTGCTGTGGAAATCCTGATTCGCCCGGAAGCGTTAATGATGAGTGCCGAACCAGGCCCGGTGATGGCCGAAATCACCTGGCGCGAATTTTATGGACACGACCAGCGGCTTGGACTCAGACTGGCGGATGGCACCGCACTGATCGCGCGCGCGGGGTCGGAACAGCGGTTCGCGCCCGGCGAGACTGTTCAGGTCATCCCCGTGGGGGCAGTGCAGGCCTTTGAGGTCTGAATTGCCCGCGCCGCAGTCTCATAAAAACACAGAGGCGACCTGCCTGGCCGCCTCTGTTGTTGGATACAACCTGGAGTATGCTATTCCACAGGCAGGATGGTAAACGTGCTGCCCGCGCCGCGCCCATAGACCTCCGGCAGATAGAACTCCTGCCCGGTGGTGGGGATGACGTTATAAACACCTTCCAGCCCGGCACGAATGCTGTACACATATTCATAGGTGCCTGCGGGCAGATAGGTACTGTAGAGCACCACTTTCTCATCACGGAACTCTATATTGCTGAACCACCACCAGCCCCAGCCCTGGCTGAGTGGATCACTGTTATCCAGGCCTGGCTGCGTGCCGATCTGCTGGCTGGTTTCCAGTCCCGGGTTAACTCCTTCCGCGCCTGCGGGCAGCGGGTCTTCGATGACAGCGTAGTGCAGGTTGTTAGGCGCGATGATCGTCAGCCGCACCTGGATGAGATCGCCCACCCGCGCCTCATTGATGGTTTCGCCTGTTGATGGGTTAACATACCGTCGTTCCAGAATGATGCCCCGGTTCAATGGCTCGATCTCCGGCACAGGCAGGTAGACGCGCAGGTGCGCCGTATAATACAGCACGCCAGGCCCCTCGCCGCGCTCGATCACCAGCGCGTTGATCTGGTCGGTCAGCATGTCGGCTACATCGACCCGCAGCTTGATCGATTCTTTTACATTCTCCGGCACAGCCTGCCCCTCATAGAGCGTATCGCCATTAAAGGCCGCGCTATAGGCATAGTTGGCGTTTAACTCACCGCTGATCACCATCCAGTCCGTAAGCGCCATTACCGCCCAGGCGGTTTCCTGCGTGGTTTCCCAGGCATCCGCCGTGCGTGCGATCATCAACCAGCGCACTACGTTAGGGATCAGGTCACTTTCTGGCCGCAGGGTCACCAGCGCTTGCAGCACAATCGCGGTGGTGCGGGTGTTGGTGTTCCAGTTCCAGTAATCGATTTCGTCTTCTTCCCAGTGGGTTCCCGTCGCGCTCACGACTGCACCATTGAACAGATCGCTGAGCAGCGTTTCCGTGCGGCTGTTATCTGTTGGGTCGATGCGATGCAGCGCCAGCGCCAGGAAGGCCTTGCTGTAGTAATCCAGCCGGGCACGGCTTTCGTAAAGAGTGGTGGTGCGGGCGACATCCGGCGCACCGGAACGGGCCAGCGCGTACAGCACAAATGCCTGTCGGTTCAAGCGCCATGTCTCCACATCCAGCCCTGGCACGATAAAGGTCGTGCGCAGATATCCCTGTGCGCTGCTGATGACATCCGCGCTTACCGCGAAGCCGCTGTCGCGCGCTTCACTCAGGCTGATCAGGGCGTAAGCCGTAGTCAACGGGTTACTCGCGTCCTGCACAAACCAGCCCCAGCCACCATCCGGCTTTTGCTGCGCGTACAGCCGTTGCAGCGCGAAGTTCACGCCACGCTCAAGGTCACCGCGCAGGGCATCATTGGCCAGCCCCAGGCTTTCCAGCGCACGGTAGGTCATGATGTTAGGCAGGAAGCGGCTCACCGTCTGCTCAATACACTGATGCGGGAAGTTCTCCAGGTAGCGCAGCCCATCAATCGTGGTCGCCGCCAGCGACGGATCGAGGCTGATGCTCAGTTCGCCCTGTGTAACCTCGAAGCGCGGCGGCAGTGCAATCGCTTCGGTCAGTTCACCTGCCTCACGCAGCAGCCCGCCCGTGCCGACAGTTTCCGGCGCTTCGTATTTATAGACTGGGAGCAGACGTGCCTCGCCCACGCCCAGCGGCGGTCTGCTGGCATCAGTATACTGGCCGTCGCCGCCGTTAGCGAAGAAGGTCAGGTCAAGCGCACTTACGTCATTGATCGTGATTGGCCAGCGCACCTGCTGGCGGCCACCCGCCGGGATAGTAAAGGTCTGGCTCAGATCGCCCTGTAGGGTGAAGCCGGTGCCTTCGATAAAGACCTCCGTCTCCATCGCCTGCCCGGTGTTGTTGTTGACAATCGCCAACAGCGTGATGACATCGCCCACCACTGCGAAACGCGGTGTGACCGGACGAATGAGCAGCGGCTTGGTGCTGAGCAGGTCAAAGGTGTTTTGCCCCACCAGCATTTCGCCATCTTCTCCCAGGCTGAGCGCACGCGCATCCAGTCGCCAGGTGGTCAGGTTATCCGGCAGTGTCAGGCTGAAGCTTGCCTGCCCGTTCTCATCAGTGATGATCGACGGGTTCCAATAGGGGGTATCGACAAATTCCTCGCGGATGTCGAAGACTCCTCCCTCGCCACCACCACCACCACCACCCTTGATGGTATCCAGCACGGTCTGCGTGATCTGGTCAGTATTGATGGTAAGAGGAGTACCTGTGCGCACACCCAGGCCCTGTTCGCCATAGAAGAAGCGCAGGATAGGAGGGCTGTTCGGCTCACCGATGGAAAGCGTTGCCAGATCGGTCAGCCCTACGCCGACTTCCGCCGAAACCGGGTTGCCCTGGTAATCTGTCGTTTCAAGGGTGTAGGTGACTGTCTCACGCGGGCCAGCCTGGTCACGGTCGGGCGTGGCCTGGATAGTGATTTCCTTACGCTGTGTATCCACCCCCAGCTCAATGATGCCCATACGGAAGCCCGCAACCGGGTTGTTTTCGTCCACACCCTTGACGATCATCACCGTGACGAACACATTGGGGGCGTAATCTTCGGTGATGGGCACCTGGTATACATAGGAGTTGCTGTCCAGCGTGATGACCTCGGTCATCAGTACATCGCCGCGTTCCACCGTGACCAGCGCGTTGGCTGATCCCTGGAAGGGCGACGTAATCAGCACTTCGGCGGTTTCGCCAATTTCGTAATCGTTCTGGTCGGCGATCAGGTCGATGCGGTTGCTGTTCTGCTGCCGCCAGGAGATATATTCTCGACTGCTCACCCATAGAGTTGTCGCGGCCATGACTGCATTACCCGCACTGTCCCGGCTGGCGATCTTCACTTTGAAGATACCACCGTTGGGCGGGGTAAAAGTATAGATAGCTCTGCCGTTCTCACCTGTGGTAACGCTGCCTTCGGTGACAGGGATTTCTTCCACCTCCCATATCCAGGTGGTGCGCCCGGCTTCATCTTCTTCCTGTACACTGTGCCAGCGCCGCTCGACCACTTCCACGTCGATATTCTGCCCGGCGATGCCTTCGCTGTCCCAATCGACAGCGATGATCTCGATATTGGTTTCCTCCCCGGCGGTGCCCACATACTGCTCTGGCCGCGCGCCGATGTAGACCAGCCCTTTATGCACGATGACTTCTGTGCGCCCGGCCACCGTCAGGCCGCTTTCGTCACGGACGACGGCCTCGATGGTGAACAGCGCGCTCTCGGTGGAGTCGCCAAGGTCTGCCGGGACTTCGATCATTAGTTGGCCATCGGCATCGGTTATGCCTTCTCCACTGGCGACTTCGCGCCCGAAGAAAGCATAATACTCGCCGGGCCCGCCATCATAATTAAAGTCGGTAAAGTCATAGTAACCCGGCCCATCATACTGAAAGTTATAGGGGTCGCTGCGCACGCTGTAGGTTACTGCTGCATCGCTGACGTTACCGCCGAAGAAATAGGTGCTGTCGATCAACACACTGATCATCTCATTCTGCACCACCTCGGCCTCGTCAGTAGTGACTTCAACCTGGAACTCTGGCACACGGT
The DNA here is from genome assembly GCA_041751455.1 of Anaerolineae bacterium. Lineage (GTDB taxonomy): Bacteria > Chloroflexota > Anaerolineae > Aggregatilineales > Phototrophicaceae > JAIOHN01. The sequence continues at coordinate 2,595 of JBGSXK010000264.1, read as the reverse complement.
ACTCGGCAACGGTAAAGGATACCCCGCCACCCTCCCGCTGGAATTCATTATCTGAGGGTATTTGCACGTCGATGCGATAAAAGCCCAGCCCGGCATCCGCGGCAATATCAAACTGCCCGTTAAAGGTGCCAAAGGGGGACAGGGGCAGGTCAGCCTCATAGACAATTTCGCCCTCATTATTATAAATCACGACAGGGATGGTATCGAAGGTGGGCGGCGTATAACGCACATCATCCTGCTCGCGCACGGCTCCCCGAAAATAGACGGGTTGATCCGGGCGGTAGATTGGCCGATCCGTGTACATGTACACGCGGTAGCGAGAGGGGAACTCGTTAGTGTTGTGGCCGAACTGATACCCCTCGATGCCATTCGACCACGCCGAAGCAGTCAGGCCGAAATGATCATCGTTTTGCAGCAGCGCCATGCGTGTGACATAAAGATCGCTGATGCGCGGGACATCCAGTTGCAACAGGCCGTTGGCATCGGTCATCCCGCTGCCTACCTCGCCACGATTCTGTTCATAAATCGTGATCGGCACGTTGGTAAGTGGCTGGCCGCTGTTGACATCCGTGGCCCACACGGTCACGCTGTCAATGGACGACTTGAGCACCAGATTGGCTGTTGAGACCATCAGGAAGTGCTGGCGCGGCTCATAACTGCGCATGGAAAGTTCTGGCGCGGTGGCTTTGAGCAGATAGATACCGGGAGGCAGCGCACTGCTACCACTATTTTCTTCCGGCGTAACCTGGACTTCTGCCTCCTGCCCGGACATCAGCAGGGATAGGTAATATTCCTCGGCAAAGCTTTCGGCGACCCAGGCGGTACGCTCGTCACGCAGACGCACCTGCCACCAGCGCATATCGTCTGCACAGACCGGCCCGCCCACAATCGGCAGGCGGTAATCGCGATAGAGCAAATCGACGATTTCGCCGTCGGGCGGGGTGGCGCGGGCGCGCAGCGCTTCTGGCCCTGCCACGACCACCGCCACATCCCCAACCTTAAGCTGCGATGGAAGCACACCAGGGCAGGATACAGCCACGCTCAGGTCGAGCAGTTCATAGCGCAGCGCATTTTCCGGGGTATCGGTAATGACCGTCCAACTGCGCATATGATCCTGTGCGTCGGGTGTATAGGCATAGGTAGGATCATAACTCTGCGAGAGTGCCGCGCCGATAAAGTTTGTCAGGTTTACATTGTACAGGGACAGCTCAAAACTGCTGATGTTGCGATGGGTCAGGAACAGACGGGTCTGCTCATTATAGGCGTTATAGAACCCGACTGGGCCCGGCACTTGCAGGCTGACATCCGGCTCGTAAGGCAAGGTGGTATAGGTGACGGTCAGGCCACGCTGGATGGCATTACCATAGATATCCTCCATGCCGGGCGCGATGGTAATAGTGTAAGTGGTGCTGGGTTCGGTGGGAAAGGTCAGGTTATAACTGTTATCCCATTCATAGTAATAATCATCAAAATCGCGCCAGGGTTCCGGTTCTATCGTCACTCTGTCGCGCAGCGTTTCCGGGTTCATGGGCGAGGCGAAGTAGATGGTGAGGCCGCCGTAGGGCTGGGCCGCTTCCTCACCGTCGCGTGGGTTTGTCCCGGTGATGGCGGGCAGAGGGATGGTGACGAAGCTCCAGTTATCCGGCCCAGTCAAGGGCGCGTCGCCAGCCTGTCCGAGCGCAGTGGCGTTATCGAAACCAGCGTTATAAAGCGTGTCCAGCAGGAGATTCTCGGCAGGTGTAAAGCGGAAGCCAGCACCGTCTTCTGCCCATTCAAAGCTGCCTTCGAGTGTGCCTGTGGTCTGCGAGGCAGGCCGCAGATAAAAACTGGCCTCCACACCTTCCTGATTCATAGGCTGGTTGAAGCGTACAGAGATTTTGTCGTCCAGTCGTACATCTGTCGCGCGGTCCTGCGGGATGGTTTCGATAATCTCGGGGTCTGAGGTGCTGAATGACCAGCTAAACGACTGGCTTAATGTCGCGCCATCGGCGGCTTCCAGCCCGGCATCCACAGTTACGGTATATGTTGTCCCGCCTGCCAGCGCCGGGTCTGGCCGGAAGACATAGATAGAGGTATTAAGCCATTCACCCTCACCCTCAACCGCCGGGGTGATGGTCAGCGGGTCGGGCAGGTTCGCCATATCCTCCACAATCGTCAGCGGCACGACAGGGCGGTTGAAGATCACGGTGATCACCGCGTCAGTCTCAATGCCCGTGCTGCCCTCCGCAGGCAGCACTTCGCGTACAGCCAGGCCGCTGATGGTGTTCAGTTCCAGGGTGAACGCTTCGGCCAGTACTGCACCGCTCTGCGCGCGCAGAGCATCACTTACCGTCAGCGTATAGATGGTCGCATGGGCATAGGATTCGTCAGGTGTAAACGTCACCGAGCGCTCCAGGTCATCACAGGTAATGGACCCATTAAGCGCAGGCGTGATGCTGAGTGCTGTCTGGGCTGTCGCACAATCCACGGCCTGATCGAAGAAGAGCGTGATCGCTTCATCACGACTCAATTCTTCGCCAGAGAGTGGCACCGAATCGATTAATGTCAATAAAGCTTCTGGGGAGTCTTGTTGAGCGGCCAGTCCGGAGATACTTA
>JBGSXK010000263.1:0-2880 GCA_041751455.1 Anaerolineae bacterium | reverse complement strand
TTGACCCCTACGCCCACAATCACACCTACGCCAACAAAAACACTGACTCCCACGCTCACTCTTTCTCCGACAATTACCCCCACCCCACAGCCGATTGCCTCTGCCACGCCGACAGACCCGGCGGATGACCCGAACAACACTCCGCCTCCTACCTGGACACCGCCGCCTGCTGATGCCTCAGCGAGTATCGCTGATCATTACTTTTTACGACGCCCTATCGCGGATGGCGGCGTAAACTGGGTGGATCGGACTTATCCATATGGTGGGACATCTGGCGGGCGCTTACAGACACATCATGGAGTGGAATTTGTTAATCCACGCGGTACGCCCATCCTGGCGGCAGCAGATGGCACAGTGGTTTTTGCAGGAGATGACCTGACGACACTGGTCGGTCCATATCACAATTATTATGGCAATGTGGTAGTGATCCAACACACGTTCACCACACCGGAGGGACAGCCTGTCTATACCTTGTATGGTCACATGGATAGGATAGAAGTGCAGACGGGGCAGGCTGTGGCGCAGGGAATGCAGATCGGTAAAGTGGGCGATAGTGGCATCGCACAGGGGCCTCATCTGCATTTTGAGGTGCGCGTAAGCGAGCCTTTCAGCTTTGGCGCAACGCGCAATCCAGAATTATGGATTTATCCTTTCCGTACATTTGGCACGCTGGCCGGCCGTGTGACGAATATCAGTGGTAATCCTCTCTATGAAGTGACAATTCAGGTTAAATCAACTGAAGTTACGCGGTATGCCTTTAGCTATAAGGACGATTCTGTAAATCCTGATCCGGCATTTGGCGAAAATTTCACACTGGGTGATCTACCTGCCAACTACTATGAAGTCCTTGTTAGCGAGAATGGCCGGGTACGCTTCCAGAAAATGATCTATGTCTATCCTAACCAGACTACCTGGGTGGATGTACAGTTGAATTGAGGATGAGTGGGGCAGGCATTGTCTTGCCCGCCCCACTGATTTATGCCTTAATTACTGTAGACCTTGAAGGTCAGGACGATCTGGTTGCCAGGTATGTTATCCACACGCATGACTCCGCGGTTGCCGTCGGCAGTGAGTATGCCCAAGACAAAACCTGCATCCAACTGGTTACGTGAGACAGTTTCCTGATTTACGACTGCAGGCGAAATCAAATCCCAATGGACGTTTTCGTAGGTCACACCCTGCAAAATGCCCAGCCGCGCGCCGAAGATCGCGTTGATTTCGTTCCCTGTCCAATTAATATCGCCCTGAATATTATTGCCTTCCAGGTCAAGGGTATCGCCAGCATTTAATGTGCGACTGCCCTGGTTGATGACCTGTCTATCGACGACATAACTGAAGTTATAGAAGTTATTGTTCTCACCGATGCCTTCGGGCACCTGATTATTCAGGTCAGCGACGATAGTCACGGTGTAAGTGCCCGTGTTATTAAGGGTGGTGCTTAGGTTCACCGTCGTAACCTGCCCACGCGCCAACCCTGGCACCACAGCAGCAGCATAAGCGTTATTAGGGGGGAAAGTTGCTGCGACGGCAAATTGACCAGCATCAGTGTTACCCGCATTGCGTACAACCACGCTGAGGTTAAATGGCTGGTTGACGATAATGGGCGAAGGCAGCGCCACCACTGAGTCGATGACAATGTCCGCTTCCTGTGCTGGGATGGGTGTAGGGGTGAAGCCCGGTGTTGGTGTGGGCGGCGGGTCGATGATGGGGACACTGTTCAGGTCGCCAAAAACTTCAAGAATATCAGTGAATAGCCACCCCTGGCGTCCTCGAAAATCGATCACTACCCACAGATTATCTACTGTCGCACCAATGACCGGGAACTGATCGCCTTCGCTGGCCTGAGCAATCACATCATAGTTGATGCTAGGGCCAGTCCGTATATTCTGGCGAGCATTCACGATAGTCACGACCACGCCTTGCGGAGTAGGGGTAGCAGCAGGCGCAGGTGTACCCGTGGTTTCATCAGGGACATCATCCGGGAGGCGCACACCACCCGCATAGCGTCCGACCACCTGCGGCGCACCCAAGGCGCCAAGCTGGACTACCGCCACATTATTGCTGATCTCTCCCCTGGCAAGTTGTGTAGGACGCAATATGCCCTGTATCCCGGCGATATTATCAAGCTGCGAAAGATTGCTAAGCAGATCGCCGGGGCGGCCAATCGCCTCGGCCAGCAAATAAACTGCGTCATAACTGGCGGCTTCCACTTCACCGGGGACGATGCCAAAAGCACGCACAAAATTGCCCATGAACGCATCACTGGCAGCATCAATCGCTGTAAAGGGCCAGGTGAGGGTAGATAAAATACCGTTTAACTGCTCAAAGGGCACATTATTGAGAAATGTGGTATTTGTAATCTGGTCATAGGCAAAACGCCCTTGCCAACCACCTGTGCGCAGTGCGTTATAGAGTTCGCTGGCGAGTGCTGGGCTACCATAGGTAACAATGATTTCCGGGTTAGCCTCCAGTAATGAGTCAGCAAAATCAAGGACTTCGCCCTGTAACAGGAACCGTTGGGGATTCACACCCAAGGCACCCGCTGCACTGACAAACCCTACTGCCTTGTTGGTACTTTCAACATCAAGCTGAATTACGGTCATCTGGCTGATCTGGAGTTCCTGGGTGAGATAATTCGCCAGCGCTTGCCCACTCAAAATCTCAGCCGCGCGAGAACGAAAAATCCGCCCGGAAACATCTGAGATCGTTACAGTGTCGTCTCTGGCAGGAGTAAGGACCGGGACATCAAGCGATTGCAACAGCGGTAAACCGTTGAGTACTTCGCTGCTTGTTTCTGGCCCCAGCGCAGCGATGATATTGGCTTGATTGAGATTGTTCACGGCTTCTTCTAGGTTGAGGCCGAAGCTGGTCGGTTGGATT
>JBGSXK010000262.1:0-4649 GCA_041751455.1 Anaerolineae bacterium | reverse complement strand
TGGGGGTGGTGTTCTTCTGGTTTGGAGCACTGAAGCTGATACCGGATGCCAGCTCGGCAGAGGGATTAATCCGCGAGTCACTGACATTTGTGTCGATGAACGTGTTTCTGCCATTTCTGGCGATATGGGAGATGGGATTGGGCTGGGTTTTATAACCGGGTTGTTCATGCGGGTGACGATTCTGCTGTTGTTCCTGCAAATGCCGGGTACGGTTTCGTCGATGGTGCGTGGCGGCAGGCAGATGTGGAAGCATTGCATCGATGAGATGGTGGGGCAGTTTATAGAGCTGACTGCCCCATCTGGTGCATTATGACCTTGCCCTGTTAGGCAGGCGGCCTATGCTTGTTTTTCAGGCTGTAAACGCAGATAGATCATGCCCGACGCGAACGATCTGGTTTCCAGCACCTTCATCGACTTCATGAAATCTGCGCCGTCGAAAAGACGTTTGCCGACACCCAGCACCACGGGGCAGAGCATCAGTTGTAGTTCGTCAATGAGATCACGCTCTAGCAGTGTGCGGACAAGCGTACCGCTGCCGACGGTGCTGATGTCTTTGCCGGGCTGATGCTTCAGCTTGTTGATTTCCTCAATGATATTCCCTTTGACGAGGTGCGAGTTTTTCCACTCTGCCTTATCCAGAGTGGTGGTCACCACGTATTTGGTGCGGTTGTTCATGACGTTACTGAAAGGGTCATCTTCAGGCACAGTGGGCCAGAATGCCGCAAAGCCCTCATAGGTTTTGCGCCCCAACAACATCGCATCACTCGCTGCTATCGCCGCACCGATTACCTGTCCAACCTCATCATCTGTAAACGGCATCGACCAACCACGACGATCTTCGGGGATAGTTGGCTCTCCACCCGGTGCTTCTACCACGCCATCCAGGGTGATGAACAGTGCTGCGTTTAGCTTTCTCATGTTGAAGTCTCCCTTGATTGTTTAGTTACTACAGGATAAACGATCAGAAGGGAGATGTCTTGAATAAAAACGACACCACACGCTTTAGTGGGCTATGGCTTTCTGGCGCCAGTTCTGAGCCTTCGTATAATGTGGCTGTCATTACCAACCAACGGTCAATGAAATCTGGCTGTTTCAGTGCTGTAGACTGGCGCGACCCAGTGCTGATATTTTTCTACACGTCCACTGACCACATCCATAAACAGCGTACGCAGCCGGGTAGTGATGGTGCCGATCTGGCCACTGCCGACAGGACGATGCTCGATACGTGTCACGGGGGACACCTGCGCACCTGTGCCACACAGGAAAACTTCATCGGCCATATAAACCTCAGTGCGGTCAATATTGCGCTCCACCACTTCGATATTCAATTCCTGGCGCAGTAACTCCATCAATGACCTGCGCACAATGCCTTCCAGCACATTGGCCGTGATCGGTGGGGTGATGGCTACACCTTTGCGCACGATAAACACATTGGCAGCGCTGGCCTCGGAGAGGTGGCCATCCTCCGCCAGTACCAGCGCATCATCATAACCGGCTAGCATCGCGTCAGTTTTAATGAGCATGGAATTGACATAAGCGCCGCTGATTTTGCCGCGCGCCGGGATAGCATTGTCGTCTACCCGCCGCCAGGCCGAAAAGCAGACATGCGCGCCTCCATCAATGTTGACATAACTTTCATTTCCCAATGGACGGACGACAATCGTGAGATCATCCTCAAGATCATGCAACCGCACAGCCAGCGTTTCCTCGGCTTTATAGACTAAGGGGCGGATATAACAGTTTTCGCGGAAGTCCTCGGCACGCAGCAGGTCGAGCAGTATGTCTGTGATCTGCGATGGAGTGTAGTCCAGCTTCATACGCAACAGGGCAGCGGAATTGAGCAGGCGCTCGAAATGGTCGAGCGGGCGAAATACATAAAGCTGCCCCTGGTCGGCGTTCCAGTAGGCGCGCATTCCGCCAAACGCGCCTGTACCATATTGCAGGGCATGGGTCATCACACCCACTTTAGCCTCTTCTACCGGGATGATCTGACCTTTAAAAAACGCGAATTTTGTCGTGGCGCTGTCCATACCTGTGTTTCCCTTCTGCTGCGGTGATCGCTTGTGGCTAGAATCTAGCGCAATTCGCAGGTGAGTACCACAAACAAAAGACCGGGCATCGCACCCGGTCTTGCCAATGTCTGTTGGATTGCTCGCGCTTAACCCAGATAATCGCGCAGGTTGTGGGCGAGGCGCGGATGCCGCAGGCGGCGCAGTGCCTCTTTTTCAAGCTGACGAATACGTTCGCGGCTGAGGCCAAATTTATTAGCGATTTCTTCCAGGGTGTGCGGTTCGCCACCGCCGAGGCCGAAACGTAGCCGTAATATGTGGCTCTGGCGTGGTGTCAGTTCACTTAATACTTCTTCAATTGTCTCTTGCAGGAGGTGCTGGGTGGCCGCCTCGACAGGGCTGGGTGATTCCTGGTCTTCAATAAAATCCCCGAATTCGCTGTCGCCGTCATCACCTACCGGGCGCTCCAGCGCAATCGCGTGCTGGCTGGCATCCATCATGCTGCGCACGTTATCGGCAGGTAATTCCATTTCAAAGGCGATTTCTTCGGGGGTGGGGCGACGACCTAAATTCTGTTCGAGGGATTGCGCGGTGCGATACATCTGGCGGATGCGTTCTGTCATGTGCAAAGGGATGCGGATGGTACGGGTTTTTTGCGCCAGCGCGCGGGTAATAGCCTGGCGAATCCACCATGTCGCGTAAGTACTGAAGCGGTTCCCTCTTTTATAATCATACTTATCTACTGCCCGCATCAGGCCAACATTACCCTCCTGAATGAGGTCGGGAAAAGGCAGACCCTGCCCCATGTAGCGTTTGGCGATGCTGACGACGAGGCGTGTATTGGCGCGTCCCAGATGTTCGCGTGCGGCCTGGCCATCCTGCACGAGCCGCTGGAGTCGTGTCTGGCCAGCTTCTCCATAAATCTGGAGGGAATCGACCCGGCTCAGGCGCTCCCGTGCTTCTTTCCCATATTCAATGCGCTTGGCAAGTTCAATTTCTTCCTGGGCAGTGAGCAGGGGTTCCTGCGCCATCTGGCGGAAGTAAAGGCCAACGGGGTCATCTGCAGATACAGCGTTAATGTCACCAATTGTGGGGTCTTGGGGGATTTCTTCTGGTTCAAACTCGATGTCTGGCTCGTCGCCGATACCCAGAGTTGTGCTGGTTTCACCTTCCTGACGGATTTCGATGCCTAGTTCGTCTAGCTCATAAAGAACTGCTTCGATATTATTTATGTCATCTCCGTCTTCGTCTAATACTTCCAGAACGTCTTCAAAGGTGAGGTAACCGCGCTGGTCGGCCCGGTTCATGAGTTCCTGAATCACGGTTTGTCTTCTGCCTCCTGGGTGAAGCACCGGCTGGTCACAAGAGTGTGAGACCCGCTGCAATATAACAGAATGCTAATATACCTAGCTCATTCTATCATGATTTTGAGAGCTTTGTGAATAAACGCAGAATAAGCAGATGCTTGAGAAATTGTTAAGAACGTCCATAAGTGTTAAATTGACATAAGTTTTTTTGGGGATTGTAAGGTGAGGAAAACACAAATTTTATGCACCTAACCAAATTTTAATTGCGCTGTATGTTTTGTCCGAGTATGATGAAGCTAAATACATTGAAATTTACCGGGTTAAGGGATGGGTTATGTCTACCCGACGTTTTACGGATGATTTACCAGAATACGAACTTGAGCAGGGCGCGACACATTTTCAGGACAATGCGCGTCCTGGGGATGCCTCGGAATCGCCTTCCACGCCGGGGGCTGTACCTGGCAACCCCAAAACATCACGGGGAAACGCCCATTTACCACGTACATTAACCCAGGTGATGAGCGAAGCCAACGAGCGTGTTGTGCGGGGCGACCTTGTGGATTATGTGCCGATGCCAAGTGGTTTTGATCCGCTGGATGGGTTTATCGGCGGCGGACTGCGCAAAACCGAACTGCTGCTGCTTGGCGGTGCGCAGGGCATTGGCAAAACCATCGCCACGTTGCAAATCGCTCGGAATATCGCCATGCGCCCTGACCAGTATGCCTTCTATCTGTCTTATGAGCATACTGAAACTCACCTGATGCACCGTCTGTTGTGTATGGAAAGTGTCAACCCGCCGGAAATTGATTTGAACCAGGGGCTGCGCCTGCGTGACCTCTATCAGATCATTGTTGCCCAGCGCGCCAAAGAGTTCATGGGGCGCGATGGTGGGGCGGGATCACTTCAGACAATTTTGCGCGAAAACCCGCGCACGGCTCCGGCACTGGCACGTATGGCTCGTTACGCGGATCGCATGATTCTGGTGAAGGCCAGCCCGGCAGTAACGACACTACGTGCGATTAAAGAAATGACCGCCCGCCTGTGCGATGCAACCGGTGGTAACGTGACCGTTTTTGTGGATTACCTGCAAAAAATTGCGGTTCACCCGGAACGCCCACGTGACGAAAATGATAAAGTGACCATGATCGTGGAAGGGCTGAAGGACATTGCGCTGTCGCTGGATGTGCCAGTCTGGTCGATTGTAGCGGCAGATCGGGATGGCCTCAAAAGCAAGCGCATCCATCTGTTCCACCTGCGGGGCAGCAGCGCGCTGGACTATGAATCCGATATTGCCATCATCATGAACAACAAGTACCAGATCATGACGAAAGAT
>JBGSXK010000261.1:0-2000 GCA_041751455.1 Anaerolineae bacterium | reverse complement strand
ACCATACGCCGCGCCAGATCAGTCACCCGTTGCAGGTCATTAGTGGCCCCGGTGGTAATCTCGCCGATAGCAACTTCCTCGGCAGCACGTCCGCCCAGCAGCACCAGCATCCGCGCCTGCAGGTAGCTCTTGGAGTAGTTGCGGCGGTCATCTTCCGGGAGCTGCGCTGTAATACCCAACGCCTGCCCGCGCGGGACAATCGTCACCTTAAGTACCGGGTCGGCATGGGGCGTAAGCGCGGCCACCAGCGCATGGCCAGCCTCGTGATAAGCGACTACTTTACGTTCATGCTCATTGGAGAGCGGCGGGCTTTTGATACCAAGCACGATTCGATCGAAGGCATCGGTAAAATCCAGCATGGTTATTTTCTTGCGGCCGTTGCGTGCCGCTGTCAGGGCCGCTTCGTTAGTTAGGTTGGCAATATCCGCGCCAGAGAAGCCAATTGTCGCTTTGGCAATATCTTCCAGGCTCACATCGGGGCCCATCGGCTTCCCGCGTGAATGCACTTTCAAAATTGCATGTCGCCCAACGCGATCAGGCAAGCCTACCATCACCTGACGGTCAAAGCGTCCCGGACGCAGCAGCGCCGGATCGAGTACATCGGAGCGGTTGGTAGCCGCCATGATAATCACACTTTCGTTCTGGTCGAAGCCGTCCATCTCGGCCAGCATCTGGTTGAGTGTCTGCTCACGTTCATCGTGGCCACCACCCAAACCTGCACCACGTCGTCGCCCTACTGCGTCAATCTCATCAATGAAGATGATACTGGGCGCATTTTCCTTGGCACGCTTGAACAGGTCACGCACACGGCTCGCACCGACACCGACAAACATCTCCACAAATTCCGACGCGGCCAGGCTGAAGAAGGCCACATTCGCCTCTCCGGCCACTGCACGTGCCAGCAGTGTTTTACCTGTGCCGGGCGGGCCAACCAGCAGCACACCTCGCGGGATGCGCGCCCCCAGGGCGATATATTTATCCGGCTCTTTAAGGAAATCGACAATTTCAACCAGTTCGGATTTGGCTGCGTCCTGCCCGGCCACATCAACAAACGTGACTTGGGGACGCTCGGCATTATATTCCCGCGCCTGTGAGCGCCCGAAACCGAATACGTTGCCCATCTGCCCCTGTGCGCGCCGGGCAGACCAGACAAAAAAGCCGAGCAAGCCCAGCATCAGCAGCAGTGGGCCAAAATTTGCCAGAAAAATCAGCAGGGCCGGGGGTTCAAGATTCTGGTAGGCAATCTCCGAGTTATTGGCACGCAGCACTTCCAGCAGGTCGCCATCTGCAGGCGGGATGACAGACACAAATCGGTCAGACCGCTGTTGTGCAGCTCCCTGCTGCTCGGCCAAACCCGTCGGCGGCCAGGTGACGGAAGACCGGAAAAGCCCCTGAGCATTATTTTCCTGGATCACTATACGCGCGACATTCCCTGCCTCGGCCTGTTCATATAGAAATGAGTAGGGAATCTCTACCGGCTGCTCGGAGCCGAATTCATTCACCATATTAGGTACGCGAAAAAACAGCCAGAATAACACCAGCAGCCACACCGCAGGCCAGACCCAGTTTGGAATGCGGAAGGGGGGGCGCTGGTTGGGGCCGTCGGGTTTCTTGCCTTCCTCAGAATTATTACGTCTAAATTGCATGGGTTTACCCTTTGTGGCCTAAATCAGCTTGTTAAATAATATCCGCTATACATTAGATTATTGCAAATGTTTGCTTAGCGGCTGGATGAGACTTTTCATAAGTTGATCTGTAATAGGTTTTTTAGAGGGACAGCAGCATCGAAAAAGTAAAGAAATTGATTTTGCGTAAGGGTACAATTTAGGAAACATTAAGGTTGGCAGAGTATGTTTAAGCTGTAATGTAGTCTGCCGGACAACAGTCAACGCTTTCTATACGGCAAGGCAACGCAATATGAACCTTTACGTTTCAACCAGAACATGCCTGTTATAATAAAAAATGTATAGATATGGATGACAGCGCCATGATGATCCAAG
>JBGSXK010000260.1:0-7330 GCA_041751455.1 Anaerolineae bacterium | reverse complement strand
CTGAGCGCGGACGGGACCTTACTGGCTGCTTCCACCGTGTTTGAGGTTGTTTCACTCTGGAATACCAGTGATTGGAGCCAGGTCATCCAAATAGACCGTGGCACAGGGGCGCTGGCACTGAGTCCTGATGGCAGCCTGCTTTATCTGTACGCTACAGCAGGGATGCAGGCCGAACCGGCAGTGCTGTGGGATGTCAATACCGGCACGGAACTGGTGGTTTTATCCAGCCCCGAAAGGCCATTTGCCGATACTGAAGCGGAATTCAGCCCGGATGGGTCGCTGCTGGCACTCAAAGAGGGTGAACAGGTCATCATTTATGGTGTGCCATGATGAGGCGGACAATCACGCATAAGCACTGTTTGCTGTTGCTTCTGGTGCTGCTGCTGGCGCTGCCTCTGACAGCTCAAGACGCTGTAGATGAGCCGTTCAACCTGAGCGAGACAGACGGTATGTCCGATAATGCACGGCTGATCGTTGATGACGCAGATAACCTACATGTCATCTGGACAGAGGACGCGCTGCGCGACATCGGCTCCGGCTTGGCGCACCGTCTGCGTACACCGGATGGCACATGGACCGAAACTGTTGATTTGACCGAACCGTTTAGCCTATGGACACCAGGCAGCGGCGACTTCGCCATCCGTGCTGATGGCACAGTCTGCGTGGTGCTAACTGCGCGTGTGCGTTCTATAGAATTTCTGGCCCCCTGGGAGCGCTGCTTTGTCGATGAAGTCTGGTCGGAAGCGACACGCTATACAAACGGTATTGGCTTCAATGTACAAAAACCACAGGTCGTGTACGGCGCAGATGACACGCGCTATCATATCTTCGTGCGGGATAATGATATCATCCTGGGCGGTGCGGACCAGGAACTTTCCGACGAGGTATCGGCTAGAAACCCCAATCTCACATAGACAGCAGCGGCACCCTGCACCTGACATTCTTGCGCCAGGGCGGCTTGCCAAGCATTGTCCACCGATATTCGATGGACGGCACAAATTGGAGCGAACCGGAAGACATCAGTATTGATACCGCTTCCCTTGATTCCGGAAACCTTAGAGCTGGCAACGACGGTCGTGTTCATGTCGTGTTCGACAGTGCGGGGGTATATGCTATCGCGTCTGGACGACAGACAATAGTTGGAGTGAAGCGGTCAGCGTTCAGCAGGGACAACCGGGGAACTTATCAACCTCGATTGGGCTGGCCGTCGGGCCGGATGGCGCGGCACACATCGCCTGGGCGGGTGCTGCTGGCGTTTTCTACATCACGCAAAACGGGGATGGCGGGATGCCGCCGATACAGATCTTCGACGGTGAGAAGACCGGGCCAGGGCCGGCGGTGGCAGTCGATGCCGCCGGTAAGGTGCATTTCGTCTACCAGAATGAGGAACAGAATGACCTATATTACATACAACCTTAATGAATAACTTGTGGGCATTCATCTTTCATCGATAATGGGTGCCTGCTTCACTCAATGGGCGGGATGCTGCGCGAGTACAGTACATAGACCGCTTGGGTGTCCAAATTGTCTCAGATGTTGTTGGCGAATCAAACTCTTACCCTAAATCCCGCTCCCGACTGCCGCTTACGCCGGGAGAAGAGGCCGGGGGATGAGGGCAAAACAGCGGTCAAATCGATTGGCCAACAGCATCTGTCTCAACTGGCTCAACTCCAATTCGCCAACTTGTAAACAAGTTTTACAAGGGTATGCAATTTTTTGGAAACGTGTAATGAGGACTGTCTCAGATTGTGCCGTCTATGTCACCTGAGACAGATACTTCCTCGGAAATAACCGATTTCCATTCCAGACGGTGAGCGTTAGCTTATGAACAACTATTGGCGAATTCATCAGCGCAATCGACCCTATTCGATCATGTGACCTCAGGAGTACATCATGACCATTTCCTCTGGTTCCACTCGCCCGCCATCACCACTGCTATCCACTGCATCCCCTCAAAACGCACGCATCAGCACCACCTACCGAATAAGAATTTGGTTTAATCTCATTGTCACACTGGTCATGCTGCCGATCGTTGTGTCTTTCATGGTTCTCTTCGCTGGACTCGAAACCGGTACCGAACTGCCGCCTCTGTTTAACGCGATGCTGAATGATCCAGTGGCATGGTATACTTCTTATGCGGCGGTATGCGCTTTGCTGCTGGTGCTGCTCTATCTGTACTCGCGCTGGGTCTGTGTTTTCAACCGCCAGACTCAGAAAATGGTGCTGTCGAAACGGTTCGGTCTATCGCGCCAGGTCATCCCATTTTTAGAAATCGAAAATGTCAGTGTCGATTCCGTCGAGCATATCGCCAGCCAGGGCGAGGGTGAAACGACATATTACTATACCTACCGGCTTGTGGCGCAGTTAAAATCCGGCAGCAATTTGCATCTGTCGCGGGGATCTTTCAATAAGCGTGAGAACGCGTACCAGGTGGCCCAGCGTGTGCGGCAGGTGATGCAGTTGAAAGACTATGTTGCACCCAATGCCGCCGGGGAAAAGCAGGTCGCGAGACATAAAGGCACTGTCACGGCGCTGGCAGTATCGCGCGATGGGCGCTATGTTGCTTCAGGCGACAGCAAGTACACCGTCATCCTGAAAAACACTTCACCCGGCGGCAAGACGCATAAGCTGCGGGGGCATTCGTATATCGTCACCTGTGTGGCCTTTTCAGCGGATGGTCAAACGTTAGCGTCCGGATCCAAGAACATGCTGCGCTTATGGGATGTTAGCACGGGGCAACGCAAGCGCCAACTTGAATATGGCAGAAAATCCGATCAGTATACCCGTCTCATCTCGGACCAGCAGGCTGTGCGGGAAATGTCCTTTCAGGAGCGCATGCAGACAGCAAACAAGATGATGCGGCAGACGTTTCAGGATGTTGAACGCGCAATTCAGGCCTACGTCATCAGTGTGACCTTTTCACCTGATGCCCGCTGGCTGGCTGTTGGCTGGGATAACGGCATGATACACATCTGGGCAGTGAGTAAAGGGACAGAAAAATCGATCGCCCCCGTGCTCGAGCTCACCGGAGGGCATGAGAAAGGGAATGTGGTCGCGCTTGCCTACAGCACGCGTGGGCTGCTGCTGGCGTCCTCAAGTAGTGAGGGCACCGTCTGCCTTTGGGACTCGCGACGAGGCGAGCTGCTCCATACACTGACGAATGGACAGACCGTGCGCCAGATTCTGTTCTCGCGTGATGATGAGAGGCTTACCACGGTCACCCACTCTGGGCAGGTACGAAGCTGGCATGTAGCCCATGGAGTACAGGTCTCGTCACATTTGGTGAACATTCACAGCCAGAGTGGGAGCGTCGCCGGTGTAGCGCTCAGCCCTGATGGTGATACACTGGCCTCGGGAACCTCCCAGGGAGCGGTTGCTTTGTGGCGTGTGCAGACCGGCGAACGGCTGGCTGTACTTGATGGTCACCGTGCTCCAGTACGCACCCTGACGTTTTCGCCGGATGGGCGTACACTGGTCACAGGAGCTGATGATTGTACTGTGCGCACGTGGCAAATCAGTGCCTGGGTGCGCTAAGCTGGACGAAGCTCAAGGCAACAAAACATAGCGAGTAGATGGCATAACAGCAAGATTTACCGGTTTTTGATGCGATCCGTTTGAAGTTCGTCACCCTTAACAGTGCCAGTAAGTCGTAGTCTAAAACAATTGAGAGAAACGAATATCAGTGAATACGGGACAACTCGCCTCAGTGGGCGATTTCTGCCCGTAGTCTCAAACAACCTCGTGAATGCGCCGGTTTTCTCCTATGCGGTCCTGTGCATGGGAACGATGCTTCCCCGAAAATAGGGAGCATTAGGTGGTAAGCAGTTCCAGACTGACCTTGTTGCCTAATTGCTCCAGGCGCTTGACTAGAACACGCCATATCGGGAATCCTGACACTCTATCTTAGATAATGTGTACAAACTACACTCCAATTACAACGACTGGTCTATATAAATATAGTAGCAAATGTCATATACAGAAGATGTCTTTTGACGACTGTGTTAATGGCTTTTGCGTGTAAAAATATAAAAAGAGATCAAAGTAATTTTTGGGAAAGACTCTTGAAAGCAGTTGTTTGTACCAGATACGGCCCACCTGAGGTACTTCAGCTTCAGGAAGTCGATAAGCGCCTACCTGGAGATCATGAGGTGTCCGTCAAGATCCATGCGACAGCGGTCACTGCCAGTGACTGCATCGTTCGCGATTTCAAGCTGCCTTTCTGGCATCCACTCGGTTTCCTAATGGGCATCGTTGTAGGGTTCCGGCGCCCTCGAAATCCCATCCTGGGCATGGTCTTGGCTGGCGAAGTCGAGGGTGTGGGCAGGGCAGTGTCGCAATTCGCCGTGGGCGATCAGGTCTTTGCGATGACGGGGACACGTTTTGGCTGCTATGCAGAATACATCTGCCTGCCGGAGACGAGTCGGGCGCGCTACCCCGGAGATATCGCCAGTGTGATGACGCTGAAGCCAGCGAACATCAGCTACGAGGAAGCTGCCGCAGTTCCTTATGGCGGGCTTCTGGCATTGCATTTTCTCAGAAAAGGAAACATCCAAAGCGGACAAAAAATACTTGTTTATGGAGCTTCCGGCGCAGTCGGTACATCTGCCGTACAGATTGCCAGATACTTGGGCGCAGAAGTTACAGGGGTGTGCAGTACCAGGAATTTAGAACTGGTGAAATCTCTGGGAGCCGATACCGTAATTGATTACACAAAAGAGGATTTTACGAACCGCGGAGAGCTTTATGATTTTATCTTTAATGCTGTTGGAAAAAGAAAAGCAAAATTACGGTGCAAAAAAGTACTCACTCCGAACGGAAAACACATAACTGTCGATGATGGATCACCAAAGCTTCATATTGAAGAATTAATTTTACTTAAGGAACTGGTTGAAGCGGGAAAGCTAAGAGCGGTCATTGATCGATGCTATCCATTGGAACAAATCGTCGAGGCACACCGCTATGTGGATCAGGGACGTAAGAAAGGCAATGTCGTCATCACTGTGCGACCCACGAATCAAAACTGAGCCTTTTTTGTTGCTGCATATTTTTACCGGCAAAGAAAATCTAAGGATACAGGTTTTCCTGATTGGCGTCCGGGTTTTCGTGATCGGCATCGCTGTCTTTCTGCTGGCTTTGGCTCCCGGCGGTGAAAGCGGTTTATCCATCCACGTTGGCCTGTGGCAAAGCCTATACCTGGCTTCGTGTTACGTGGTATTTATCTTGCTGGTGCGCAAAATGGTGGTTGATGGGGCTTATGTACGAAAGAAGGAAATTTGATGAAAACACTCGTCATCTACGACTCGGTCTTTGGCAATACCGAAAAAATCGCCCAGTCCATCGCGCTAGCGCTTGGAACGCAAGCCATCCTCGTCAGCCAGGCGAACGCCGAGCAACTGCATGGCCTCGACCTGCTGGTGATTGGCTCGCCGACGCGTGGATTCCGTCCCACCGAGAACATCGCCAAACTGCTGAATGGCCTGCCCAGACATCACCTGGCTGGTACTCGCGTGGCTGCCTTCGACACGCGCATCGTGCTGGAAACGATTAACTCCAAAGCCCTGCGCTTTCTGGTGGATAAGGGCGGTTATGCGGCCAGTTCGATTGCGAAAACACTAGAAAAGAAAGGCGGTAAGTTGGCGGCTTCCCCAGAGGGCTTTTTTGTCACCGGTGAGCAAGGCCCGCTCCTGGAGGGTGAACTTGAACGCGCCACAGCCTGGGCCAGCAGTCTGGTTGGTTAAGCGATGCTGTGGAGAACCCGTCTTTTCCACGGGACGTTTGGCGCGGCCAACCTGGGCCTGCTTCTTTACACGCAATCGTTCTACGGTTTTCACGCGTTCCATCGTTGTGGCCGTACTGCTGACCGGGATCATCTGGGCCTTTGCCCACCTGTTTTTCGTCACCGTCAGCGGCGCTGGAAAGAACCACTGTATGGCAAAAAGCAGGGGTTGAAATGAAACAAATCGAACCCTGGAAATCCCTTTACCGCGTCGGCGCGATGGCCGCCCTCTTGGCCGCCCTGCTCTTTCGCCGCAACATCGGCGCGGAGGTGTCGCTCTTTATCGGTGTCGAAGCCATCCCGACCACTGTCGCGGACTGGTATGCGCTTTTGCAGGCTAATCCGTTTGTTGGGTTGTCTCTGCTGGCCGTTTTCGACCTGGTTAATTAAATCTTGATCGGAGTGATATTCCTGGCGTTAGTCGCAGCGCTCTGGCAGGCGAACAAAAGCGTGGTAGCGCTGGCTCTCGCCAGCGGATTGGTAGGCATTACCCTCAATCTTGCCTCGAACATTTCATTGACCATGCTCTCGCTTAGCCAACGCTACGTCGCCACAACATCCGCAGCGGAAAGAGCCGACCTGCTGGCAGCTGGGCAGGCTGTCCTGGCAGGCAACGACCCATTGGCGGCCATGCCGGGCACGAGTGCGCTGGTCAGTTTGCTGCTTGTTGCCCTGGCAGGACTCCTACTTTCGGTTCTGCTGCTGACCTCCCATCGTGGCACAGCCGTCCTCGGCTTGCTGGCCAGCGGATGCGACCTGATCTACTGCCTGATCTTTCCTCTGACACTCCTCGCACCAGTCTACCTGTTTTTGGCGGCTGCCGGGTTGTTCTGGATGCTCTGGCATTTGTTGGTAGCCAGGCTTTTGTGGCGTTTGGCGAGCATACCTCGCGGAGATTGATTATGAATACAGAAACATCAAAAGAGATAAAAAGCCTGTATCGAATAGGCGGTATAGCGGCGGTGCTGCAATTCGTCGTCATCCTTTGTTATTCAATTGTTCAGGCGGCGCTTGGCCCAAAGCCAGCCAGCGCGGAAGCGTATTTCGCCATTTACCTGGAAAGTACCGTATCTGACTTTCTGCGCGGTGACTTCCTGTTGCTGATTCTCATTGGGCTGTATTTGGGAACTTTTCCGGCACTATATGCGGCTTTAAGACGGGAAAGTCCAGTTTATGCAGCGCTGGCGACCTTATTTACTCTTATGGCCGTTACCGGGACATTTGCAACCGAATCCACTTTTTCCCTGCACCATCTGGGCAGCGAGTTTGTAACCGCCAGTGTAGCTTATCGGTCCCAACTGATTGCGGCGGCTGAAGCGGTCATAGCTTGGGACATGTGGCACAGCAGCGCAGGATATATGGGTAGGATTTTTCTACAAGGTTCGGGGGTAATGATTTCAGTTATTATGCTGCGCAGTCAGGATTTTAGCAAAGTGACGGCTTATGCCGGACTGCTTGGCAATGGTTTCGATTTACTCCAACATATCATTCATCCGTTTGCGCCCTCCATTGTCCTACCTATTCAGATGTTCATGGGTATTTTCTACTTCGTCT
>JBGSXK010000259.1:0-8223 GCA_041751455.1 Anaerolineae bacterium | reverse complement strand
TGGGCTTTATGGTCTGTTTACCGAGGGCACTCATGATGTCCCCACTGAACAGATGACCCGTTATACCACGCTCTATCACCAGATCATCTATCTGGCCGCCTTCATCGGCCCCATGATCGGCAGCAGCTTCGCCAACAGCGGCAGCAGCCTGGTGATGGTCATGCTGGTCGGTGCGCTGCTGCGCTTCGCATCTGGCGTCACAGTGCTGCAACTGGATGCGGCGCTCTTTGCCGCCCCCGCGCAAGCCCTGCGCAAAGCCTATCGCCGTTATTCAATATAAAGCTGCCTGGGGTGTGCTGAGTACCACACCCCAGGCTTTTCAGGACAGGCCGACGATATTCCCGTGCTCATCAATGTCAATCTTTTCAGCCGCCGGGTGATCTGTCAGGCCGGGCATCGTGCGCATCTCGCCACACAGCGGGTAAATGAACCCCGCCCCTACACTGGCACGTACTTCGCGGATAGGCAGGGTAAAGCCCGTTGGCGCGCCTTTTAGCGCCGGATCATGGCTCAGGCTGAGATGCGTTTTTGCCATACAGATCGGCAAACCACCGAAATCATTTGCCTCGTAATCCCGGATCTGCCGCTCGGCCAGCGGTTCATAACTAACCCCCGCCGCGCCGTAAATTTCCTGAGCAATCACCGCAATCTTCGCTTTGATTGGCTGTTCCAGGTCATAAAGAAAACGGAATTCATTCGGTGTTTCAGCCGCGCTCACCACCATCTCCGCCAGCTCCACCGCGCCCTCACCGCCTTGTGCATGATGCCGTGCCACCGCCGCCCCCAGCGCTCCGGCCTCCACTGCAATCCGCTGGATGGCCTTAATCTCCTCCGGGTGATCGCTCTCGAAAACATTAATGGCGACTACAGGCGTAACCCCATGCTTCCTGACGATCTCAATATGTTTGATGAGGTTCGCCGCCCCGGTTTCCACATCCGCTACATTGCAGGCCAGCATCTCCGGCGGCAGCGGCTTCCCCGCTACCACCCGGTAGTGCCCGCTGTGGGATTTCAGGGAGCGTACCGTCACCACCAGCACGGCGGCATCAGGTTTCAGGCCGCTGGTGCGGCACTTGATATTGAAAAATTTCTCTGCCCCGATATCCGCTCCAAAACCCGACTCGGTAATCAGATAGTCAGCGCACTTGATGCCAATCATATCGGCCAGCACACTGCTGTTACCCTGGGCGATATTGGCAAATGGCCCGGCATGAACCAGCGCCGGTGTATTTTCCAGTGTTTGCAGCAGATTGGGCCGCAGCGCATCTTTCATCAGCACAGTCATCGCCCCCGCCGCGCCAATTTGCTCCGCTGTCACCGGTTGACCATCCTGCGTAAAACCAATGACAATACGCCCAAAGCGCTGGCGCATATCATGAAGTGAAGTGGTCAGTGCCAGAATCGCCATGACCTCGCTGGCAACCGCGATATCAAATCCGGTTTGCCGTAATATGCCCCCCTCGGTCTTGCCACCCAACCCAATCACGATCTCGCGCAGCGCCCGGTCATTAACATCCATCACCCGCTTCCAGGTAATGCTGTAAGGGTCGATATTGAGCGGATTGCCCCGCAGCAGGCGGTTATCAATCATCGCCGCCAGCAGGTTGTTGGCTGCGCTCACGGCGTGAATATCCCCGGTCAGGTGCAGGTTAAAGGTTTCCATCGGCACCACCTGCGCATAACCACCTCCTGCTGCGCCTCCCTTAATGCCAAACGTCGGCCCCTGTGAGGGCTGACGCAGCGTCACCAATGAGCGCCTGCCGATGTGCTGCATGGCCTGCCCCAGCCCTACTGTGGTGGTCGATTTTCCTTCTCCCAGGGGGGTGGGTGTGATTGCGGTGACATCAATATATTTTGCGTTTGGGCGATCTTTAATTTTTTCCAGCACCTCCAGCCGCAGTTTCGCCACATAGGGAGAGCCGAAAATATCCAGGTCATCCGGCGTGAGGCCCATCTGATCGGCAATCTTATGGATAGGCTCAAGTCGTGCCTGCTGTGCAATAGCGAGATCAGAAAGCATTATTTGTGTACCACCTTTCCTGTATTCCACATCGTAAAAATTATTTATTTGATAGAAGCTGTTTCAAAATTCACACGCCCGTGTGGGAGAATGTACCCAAAGTGTAACGGTGAATGAGTCCATTGGCATAATCCTCCGCAGTCCTGTGGCAATGGTGCTATCTACAGCCTATGATCGCCCCTAAAATCGTGATAGTGAACAAAGTCATTTTCTTACCCTGTAACCCGCACCGTCACGACGGGTTACTACTATGGTCTAAGGCCCACTCGCAGGATGGTTTATGCAGGCTGTTATTCAGTCTCCCACGCCGATTACCCCTACCGAAATCGAGCAAAATAATTTTCATCATCTGGTACTCAATGCAACCTGGTTCGGGCTGGCAATGGCCTCGACCAGCCGCTTTCTCTCCGTCTATGCGCTCCACACAGGGGCGACAGCGCTGCAGCTCGGCCTGATCTCATCGCTGCCGGGCATCGCAGCGCTGCTGTCGGCCTCGCTGGGCGGCTGGTGGATGCGCCATTTCAGCAGCACTGTAAAAGCCGTGTTCCTGCCCGCCCTAGGTCTGCGCCTGATCTATCTGCTGCTGGTCTTTACGCCGTTCCTCCCGCGTGAGTGGCAGCCCTTCTGGATCATCCTTGCCATGACCCTCCCCGCCTTTTCCGAGGGACTCAGTACCGTGGTCTTTATGGTGATGATGCGCGAAGCGGTGCAAGACCGCCTCATTACCCCGCTGGTCAGCAGGCGGCAGTTGAGCCTGAATCTTACCCTGGGCATCAGTATGCTGCTGTTTGGCTTCTGGTTGGAAAACGCCTCTTTCCCAGCCAATTATCAGGTCATGTTCGGGGTAGGTTTTGTCTGTGCGCTGGTCAGCCTGTGGCACACCATGAAAGTGAAAGTCCCCGTCATGACCTATCCCTATGCCCTAATGACCAGTTCCAGCCAGCGTGTCTGGCGGATACGGGGTTTTCAAGGGGTCGCGCTGGCGGTGCTGATTACTCATATTGCTTATTTTTCCATTGTGCCCGTGACCCCACTCTGGCTGGTAGAGAAGTTTAACGCCGGGGAGCAGTTCATGGCCTACTTTGGCCTGGCAGAGTTGGCCTCGGCGGCGCTGATCGCGATGTTTACCAGCCGTCTGGCAGCACGCATTGGCAACACCAGCATGATTGCATTCTCGATGGCAGGCACAGCACTGGCGGCAGTGATTATGGCCTTCGCCCCTTCCCTTCATATCACCCTGGTCGCGGCGGCGCTGACCGGGGCATCATGGACGGCAGCAGGTATTGGTTTATTCGGCTATTTTACCCAGAACACCCCGCCCGATGACCTGCCACGCTACACTGGTGCTTACACGCAGATGATTTATCTGGCCGTGTTCATCGGCCCGCTGCTGGGCAGCGGATTAGCAGATTCCGGGATGAATCTGGTGGCGGTGATGTTGGGCGGCGCGCTGCTGCGGCTGGCCGCCGGGGGCATAATCCGAATGATCGCCATCCGCATCACCCGTTCCTCATATCCTGCTTCACTCGTCTAAGCCGACTGGAATGACGGCGTAGACGTATCATCAGGCAGCGGCGTATCGCTCGGAGTCGGGGTCAGCGTGTCGGTCGCATTGGGGTCAATGGTCGGCGTAAGGGTACGCGTTGGCGTTGTGGAGGGTGTGAGCGTCGGAACACTGGTAATGGTCGGCGGTGGCGTAACGGTGCGGGTCGGGGTCGCAGTGGGGTCTGCCGGCAGGATAATCGTTTCGTGCATGTAAGCGAACTCAATGCGCCGTGTATCCGGGTTGCTGTCAATCACGTACCATTCATTATTCTCATCTGCGCGGCCAATTACACAAACCGAGGTACCCTGGGCAAGCTGTGTAACCACTTCCCCACCTGTATTGGGCGCGGCACGCACAATCGCCTGGGGCACGGAGACAAAAAACTCCTGGCATTCCGGGATAGGAGTCAGGCTGGGCGGCAGCGTGCTGCTGGGCTGGCTGAAAACTCTGTCGGCGGTAGCCGAAGCAATCACCACCGCGCGCGCAGTGGCCTCAACCACACCCAGGCCACCGGTACGCAGGTAATTACTTACCCCCAACCAGACGTAGTAACCACCGAAAACCAGTGCAACTGCCACCAGAATAATCAGCCAGGCAGGTGGCCCACCGCCACGTGAAGATCGACTCATGCCCAAAACACACTTTCACATCACCCCCTCTGGCGATAAGCAGGCTTTTTTACCAGTATCCGACCAGCATTGTCAACCACCTGGCGAAAAACGTAGGGTAAACATCAGCCTGCTGATGAAGGATGACGGCGGTGCAGCACCGCCTCAATCACAGTCAGCAGCTCTGAAACAGTAAAAGGCTTGGTGACAAACTCGTCTGCTCCGGCGGCCTGGGCCGCGCTGCGATCTTCCTCATCCCGCAAACCCGTGACCATAATAACTGCACTATGCTGTGTGCGCACGTCACTCTTTAAACGCGCGCAGATTTCATAGCCGCTCAACCCATGCAAACGCACATCCAGCAGCACCACATCGGGCGGGCGCTTGCAGGCCAGTTCCAGGGCCTGTTCACCACTATGCGCCTCCATCACCTCATACTGCCCCAGTTGAAGCTGTGCTTGCAGCATTTCCCGATTCATCCAATCATCATCCACAATCAGAATTAAAGGCGCTTTTTTTGTCGTGTCTCTACTCACAATCCATCATCCCGCGCGTATCTTCATTTTTTCGATTGTAATGCAAAACCTCACGATGATCGTGAAACTTCTTCTATTGTACAGCCCTCTTAACAACCGCCCTCGTTATGCTGCTGAAAGGCGCGCAAGTTACCCTGTGATCGTTAAATCCCATGCAGATTCACGAGGCAAACATGGCACGTCTACGGCCTACAAGATTCGGTTATGCGCTGACCGTTTTCTTAATTCTGACCCTGTGTTATGGCTACTTCATGCCCAAATGGGCAGATTGGGGCGCGAACTCGCGTGCCAATCTCGTCTATGCCTTTGGCGACCAGGGTGTGCTGCACATTGACGATTACCACGAAAACACAGGTGATAAGGCCTGTTTTGCGGGCAGGGATTACACGGGCGGCGATCCCTGCGCCGATGGTCATTATTACAGTGACAAATCATTAGGTCCGTCACTGGTCGCCTTGCCCTTCTACATGATGTTCAGAGGTATTGCCGCCCTGCCCCCGATAGCGCGCTTTATCGAAAGCGGGCGCGGCATCGGCAACTTTGGCGACACCCTCAACCCGGAAGGCGAGGGCATCCGCCCGGAAGCCGTCTACCAGGGAATGGCGCTCACATTCATGACCTTCTTTGCCATGGCCGTGCCTTCGGCTTTCCTGGGCACTATTGTCTTTCTGTTTGCTGCCCGCTTCACCTCGCGTGACCTGTACGCCTTTATCCTGGCGCTGGCCTACGGTCTTGCCACCATCGCCTTCCCCTATAGTAATGTCCTTTACCAGCATCAGATGGCCGCTTTCGGTATGTTTGTCGGCTTTTTTCTGTTGTGGCGCGTCATCTACGAAAATGCCAGCCTGCGCTGGTTATGGCTAGTGGGGGTGTTGTTCAGCGTAGCGGTCATCACGGAGTATCCGGTCATCCTGGCGCTGGCGGTCATTTTCCTGTGGGCGTTCATAAAGATGTCCAATCGCTGGCAGCTTTACCGGGTCGTGTTGGGAGCAGTGCCGCTCGGCCTTGTCTTCATGGGCTACAATTACCTCACCTTTGAGTCAGTCATCCCGACAGGTTACAACTATTCCATCAACTGGCAGGCCGAACATCAAACCGGCTTTCTCAGCCTCACCGCCCCCACCCTGGATCGCCTCTATGGGTTGACCTTCAGTCCTTTCCGGGGCATCTTCCTGCTTTCACCATTTTTACTGCTGGCCGTCCCCGGACTGCTTATGATGTGGCAGCGGCGCGATGAGCAGCGCGGTACAGTGATTACCCTGCTGCTGGTCATTGGCTCGTTTTTCCTGTACAACGGGGCCAGTGTGATGTGGTGGGGCGGCTTTACCGTCGGCCCGCGTTATCTCATCCCCATGCTGCCCTTTATGGCCCTGCCGATTGCGTTCGCGCTCAACTGGCTGCTGGAACGGGCCTGGGGCGGTCTGCTGGCGGGCATCCTCATCGCTGCCTCGCTGTTCAGTGTGTGGAGCCTGACCATCGCCGGGCAGGGGTGGCCGCATGTCGAGATCGCGCCACAGTCGTTTGCAGAGATGAACACCAGTTTCCCACTGGTAGATCACGCACAGCCGCTGCTGGCGCAGGGCGATGTCGCCCGCAATTATGGCGGGGTATTGCTTGGGCTGTCTGGCCTGGCCGGATTGATCCCGCTGGTACTGGCTGCTATCACTATTCTGCTGATCGTGCCGCGCCTGTTTTCCAGGGACAGCATAACCGAATCTTACCCGCATTCGCTTGAACAGGCGGCGGAGAGTGCCCGTTGAACACTTTAACGACTACCCATCCCCAATCATCCTTTCTGCCACGTCTGGATACGCGCTGGCTGGTATTAGGGCTTTTCCTGCTCACAGTGCTGACTCGTCTGCCATTCCAGAGCCAGTATCTCTATCACTGGGACTCTGTGAACATGGCCTATGGCATTGAGGAATTTAATGTCCAGGCAGGCGCGCCACAGTATCCCGGTTATATCGTCTATATCGCGTTGGCACAGGTGCTGAACGGCCTCATCGGTGACCATCAGACCACCATGCTCATCATCAGCATCGTGACCAGCGGGCTGGCCGTCGTCGCCATGTTTTACCTGGGACGCGATATGTTCAACCCCACCACTGGCCTGATCGGCGCGCTTTATATGCTCACTAGCCCGCTGGTCTGGTTCTATGGCGAGATTGCGCTGCCCCATGCGATGGATTTGTTCTCGGTCACATTATCCGTCTGGCTGCTCTATCGCATCATGGAAGGCGACCAGCGTGGGCTATGGTTTACAGCGGTCTTTCTGGCACTGGTAGGCGGCTTCCGCCAGCAGAACCTGTTATTCCTGGGGCCGTTGATTCTGTTTGCGATTTATCGCATCGGCCTCAGAAATCTGGTGATCTTTGTCCTTATCGGCTTTGTGACTTCCCTGGCATGGTTCATCCCTATGCTGCAATCCACCGGCGGGCTGCAACCTTACCTGGAAGGCTCAGGCGAGTTTACGCGCGGATTCTGGAGCACAACTTCGCTGCTGCATGGCGCGGGACTGCCCGGCCTCCGCCGTAATCTGCTCAACAAGCTGCTTCCCTATACAGGTTACGCCTGGTCCCTGGCCGCCCTGCCTGCACTCTATTGGCTATCCCGTGCCTTTAGTGATTGGCGTAGCGCGCTGACCAACCGCAAATTCTGGTTTTTCGTGTTGTGGACAGTGCCCACCCTCGCCTTTTACATCATCATCCATATGGGGCAGCAGGGGCTGGTTTTTGTGTTCCTGCCCGCTCTGCTGCTGCTCAGCGCAGAAGGCACTTACCAGCTTTTCCGCGCTCGTCCAGCGATCTTACAGGCAGTCATAATGGTGATCATTCTGGTGAACGCGGCCATCTTCATCTTTGTTCCAGAGTATCCGCTGGGCACCAGCGGCCCCAAACTGCTCACCTATAACACCTTGCAGGTTAATGATCAACTGCTGGAAGATCAGATCACCACCGTGCGCGAAAACTTCTCCCCAGACAGCACACTGGTGCTGGCAAACAACTGGCGACATATGGAATATTATCTATCAGAATACCCGCTGGCACGGGTGAGTATCGGCGGCAGGTGGGAAAGCGATGCCGGCCAGGTCCTTAGCGCAGATTTCTCCAGCGAACCCGTGACGGCGGCTGAATTAGGGTTAAACCCGCGCAGCGGTTGGCGGGTGGTCGTCATAGACCCCGAACTGGATATCATGAGTACGGCCCCACTGGAATCCCTGACCGCCGCTGATGGCTTTACCCTCTCCTATATCGCATTGGGTGAAGACGAGGCCTTTTTTAATACCGGGGCAAATTTCGGCATCCAGCAGGCCACCAGTACAGGTTAAATCCAAACAAAATGGGACGCCCCGTCCCCTATTAATCTGGTTCTCGACAAACCCGGTTTATGCCTGTGGCACGGTAAACACAAAGCAGGCTCCGCCTTCAGGCGAAGTTTCATAATGAATATCGCCGCCATGCTTCTTAATCATGCGGCTGACGATGGGCAGCCCCAGCCCGGTGCCATGTGCCT
>JBGSXK010000258.1:0-5899 GCA_041751455.1 Anaerolineae bacterium | reverse complement strand
CCAGTTCACGGGATAAAGCAAGGTAACGCTCATCAGCAAATTCGCCTGCAATCGTGCCTACATGTTCATGGACAAGGTCGCTGGTCTTCTCCCAGCGACCAGTGTCTTCCGCCCGCACAGCCACACTCAGCCTGCCAGAGAAAACGGGGCGCACTGACAGGCCAAAACGGTATTCATCGGATTGAAAGCGCGTCAGCAGGCGCAAATCAGGGTGAGGCCAGTCATCACCCGCATCAGGTGCAGACGGAACAAGCGGTTCCAGTTCTCGTCTATCATAAATCACGGCACTGATTTCACCTGCTTCTAAAGCCAGCAGCGAATCGTCCAGCGTCGGATAGGTCTCATAAAACCAGCCACTCAGCGGCACTGTAATACTGTAATTTACCGAAGCAGCAAATGCCTTTAACCCTTCCCAGGTCACCAGAAGCACCGCGAGCGCCACCACGAAACCCAATACTTTCGTCACACGTCCTGGCGCAAGCAACAGTATAACCAGCAGCATCACCATACCACTCATGACCAGCAGCAGCGCAGCATCACCCTCCACCACTGGGATAATGAGCAACAGCCCTGCCAGGCCAATCAATGCCGCCAGCAGCGCCATTCTGCTCCATGGGGCCTGTGTCACCAGCCCTATCATGCCTGCCAGCACCAATACTGCGACGATCCAGCACCATACCGCGACACCATTACGCATGGCATTAAACAGCACTGCCGTTTCCAGCCGCTCCGCGCCAACCTGCTGCGCCCAGTTTTTGGCATACTGACCCAGATACGACACGGGCGCATCTTCTTCGGACTGGTCAGCCATCCACGCTGCCAGTTCACCCACTGTCGAGGACGCAAAAAGAGGCGCACTGTCGCTCAGATTGCGGAAGGTCGTACCGAGCCACAGCGCCAACACTGCAACCAGCAGGGATAAAAGCACAGTGACCGTCAGCCGCACACTGGAAAAACTCAGGTACGTTTTCTGACGGTCAACACGCTGCGAGTAGGAAACATCAGCCATCGGGATTAATGAGCTACCTGAGCCAGTGCCTTACCGATGAGATCGCAACCAGCTTCCATATCCTCTGTGGTAATATTCAGGTGCGGCGCGATGCGCAGCACATTGCCATACAGCCCGCCCTTGCCAATAAGTAATCCCTGATCACGCGCGGCGGTCATGACGGCTGTCGTCAGCGCGGCATCCGGTTTCTTGTCTGTGCCTGGCTGGATAATCTCAACACCATGCATCAGTCCCATACCGCGTACATCACCAATAAACGGAAACTCAGCCTTCATTTCTTCCAGGCGCTGCCGCAGACGTGTCCCCTGCTCTGCCGCGTTTTGCACCAGGTTATGCTGTTCAATGTATTCAATGGTCGCCAGTGCAGTTGCCATTGTGACCGGATTACCCCCGAAGGTTGAGAAAGTCAGCCCTTGCAGTGCTTCAGCGATTTCTGGAGTGGCAATCGTACAGCCAATAGGCGAACCATTTGCCATGCCTTTTGCAAAGGTCATCATATCTGGCTCGACACCCCAATGTTCAATGCCAAACCACCTATTGCCCGTGCGTCCCCAGCCTGTCTGCACCTCGTCGGCGATAAACACCCCGCCCGCTGCCCGGATAATCGGCACCACACGCTTAAAATAATCCTCAGGCGGCACAATAAACCCGCCCACACCCTGAATTGGCTCGGCAATAAAAGCCGCGATTTTACCACTGGTCACTGTTGCCAGAGTTTCTTCCAGGTCCTGTACACACAGGTCAACCACCTGCTCCGGCGTAAGGTCGAGCGGCGCACGGTACACATATGGATTACGCACATGCTTAATATAGGGGTCTACTGCGCCACCCAGCCGCCACGTGCCATGCGCAGTCAGGCTCATTGCCAGCATAGTACGCCCGGAATATGCATGGCGCAGTGTAATCACATCCATATTGCCCGTATACATCCGCGCAGCCATAATCGCTGTCTCATTGGCCTCGCTGCCACTGTTGGTAAAGTAGCACTTCTGCAAGCGTCCGGGCGCGAGTGCCGCTACTTTCTCAGCTACGCGCACCATAATCTCGTTGATATACAGCGTAGAGGTATGCTGTGCCTTCTGCAACTGCTCAATAGTCTTCTGTGTGACTTCTTCGTTGCAATGACCTACAGAAACCGTCAGCACTCCACCGAAGAAATCCAGGTAACGCTGGCCTTCCACATCCCACACATACTGATCCTTGGCATGGTCAATCGCTATAGGATGCTCCCCATAATAAGGCGCAACCGCCGGGAACATCACCTTTTTATAACGCTCAACCAGTTCAGCCGTTTTGCTGTCTGCATCCGTTAAAGTCATTTTTCGCTCCAAAACTGTTTCTCAATATGAGGTGTCATAAGACCCCAATATTAACACGATTGAGCGCTTTTCCCATATGTTGAGCCAGCACAAGAGAATCTGACAATTTATGGTAAAATCAGGCATCAATATCACCACGAAACAGACCATCAGGAAATTACAGATATTTCTTTTATCTTTGGCTGTTTACACTCTAGGGAGATAACCTGATATGGCTAAAAAGCTCAAAAATTACATCAATGGCCAATGGGTCGAAGCCACAACCGAGACTTATATCCCGGTGTATAATCCCGCCACCTGCGAAGTCATCGCCCAATGCCCCGATTCCACTCACGAAGATGTGGATAAAGCTGTGCAGGCCGCGCAGGCCGCCTTTGATGAGTGGCGGCGTACCCCAGCGCTGAACCGGGCACAGTACATGCACCGCTTCAAGACCATCATCGAAGATCGGTTTGAAGAAATCTCGCAGCAGGTTGTGGAAGAAAATGGCAAAACACTGGATGAAGCACGAGGTGAAGTGCGACGTGGGATCGAGAGCATCGATTTCGCCACTGGAGTTCCTTTCCTTATGCGTAATGATGGTGTGGAGGACATCAGCAGCGGCATTGATGAAACGACTGTCCGCCAACCTGCCGGGGTCTTTGCCGCCATCACCCCATTTAATTTTCCGGCGATGGTGCCGCTCTGGTTCCTGCCAACGGCCATCACCTGTGGCAACACCTTCATCCTCAAGCCCTCCCCCCAGACACCGGTCAGCATGGACATCCTGTTCCAGTTGCTGGAAGATCTTGATCTCCCAGAAGGGGTGGTTAATCTGGTACACGGTGGGAAGGATGCCTCTATGGCTGTGATGGAGCATCCCGGCGTGACAGGAGTCTCTTTCGTTGGCTCAACCCCCGTCGCCAAACTCGTCTATGAGACCTGTACCCGACATGGCAAACGTGTCCAGGCGCAGGGTGGCGCGAAGAATTATATCGCCGTCATGCCCGATGCCAACATGGAAGCCAGTGTTAAAAACATCCTGGGGGCAGCGTATGGCTGTGCCGGGCAGCGCTGTCTGGCAGCAGCGGTGGCGGTTGGCGTGGGCGATGCCTACGATAAGCTGCGCGATGAACTGGTGAGGCAGGCCAGCAACCTCAAGGTGGGGTACGGCCTTGATGAAACCACACAAATGGGCACCATCGTGAGCTATGAGGCCAAACAACGTATCGAAAGCATGATCCAGAAAGGCATCGAAGAAGGTGCAAAGGCAGAGCTGGATGGGCGCGATCTGACAATCGGTGGTTATGAACAGGGATCGTTTGTCGGCCCGACTATTCTGAGTGGTGTCACCCCGGAAATGAGCGTTGCGCGTGAGGAAATCTTTGGCCCGGTGTTATCGCTTATGAAAGCTGACAGCTTTGAAGAAGCCGTCGAAATCATCAATAACAGCCATTTTGGTAATGCGGCCAGCATCTTCACGACCAACGGCAAGTTTGCCCGCGAATTTAAGTATCAGGTCAATGCGGGCAATATCGGGGTCAATATTGGTGTCGCTGCGCCTTCGGCCTCCTTCCCCTTCGGCGGGCAAAAAGACTCCTTCTTTGGCGACCTGCATGGTCAGGGGTCGGATTCCATTGAATTTTACACCGAGCGTAAAATCGTCATCGAGCGTTGGGTGTAGCATGGCTTCGCTAAACACCTTTGGCGCTATTCTGACTTACGCCATCAATCTGGAAGCCGACCTGTGTGATTATTACGAATCCGCAGGTGAGGAAGACCTTGCCAGAAACGCCGATAAGCGCCGCGCCACACTGGAACGCATCCGTCGCGAATATGTGGTGGAGATCACCCTGGAGCCAATTGAGGGGTTGGACGAGGCTGATTACGCACTTGATCTGGAAGACAAAACCGAAGCCGGGCAGCGGGCTGTCGCACAAACAGCCGCACGCTTTTACAGCGATGTCGCGCCCAAGATCAATGTGCGTCAGGCGCAGCGCGCGCTGGAAAAATGCGGCCAGCAGTACGTGGAACTGGCCTGAGATAAACACCTGATGTACAGGGACACGATGAACACCGTGTCCCTGTCGTTTTACTTCAGGCTTTCTGAAGTAAATTTTGTCATAAAACGAAAAGCGAGCTGTCCTCCGACTCGTTATAATAGTTTCACATGCTTAAACGAAGGAGTTTTCAGACATGGCAAGGATCGTACGCGGCGCTTTAGTTCAAGCCACATGGACAGGTGATAAAGAGTCCATGATTCAAAAACATGTGGAGTACGCGCGTAAAGCGGCGGATCAGGGCGCGCAGGTCATGTGCTTTCAGGAGCTTTTCTATGGCCCTTATTTCTGCCAGGTGCAACGGCCAGAATTTTTCACTTATACAGAGCCAATCCCCGATGGCCCCACCACCGAGCAAATGCAAAAACTGGCGCAGGAACTCAGAATGGTGCTGGTCGTGCCGATGTATGAACAGGACGGTGTGGGCGTGTACTATAACACCGCCGCCGTCATTGATTCTGATGGTACATATAAGGGCAAATACCGCAAGACTCATATCCCGCAGTTGCCCGGCTTCTGGGAAAAGTATTACTTCCGCCCTGGAAACCTGGGCTACCCGGTCTTTGAAACTTCCGTAGGGAAAATCGGTGTATACATCTGTCATGACCGCCACTTCCCCGAAGGCGCACGCGCGCTGGGGTTAAATGGTGCCGAGATTGTATTCATTCCCTCCGCCACTTCACGTGGCCTCAGCCAGCATCTCTGGCGCATTGAACAGACCTCGCACGCCATTTTCAATACTTATTTCGTCGGCACCATTAATCGTGTAGGTATTGAAGAATATGGTGATGATGATTTTTACGGCGAAAGTTACTTCTGCGACCCTAAGGGCCAGTTCATTGGGGAATTGGGGAGTGATCGTGATGAAGAACTGATCGTGCGCGACATGAATCTGAATATGATCCAGGAAGTGCGGGATACGTGGCATTTCTACTTCAACCGCCGCCCCGATCAATATGGTGTACTGGTTGAGGACACTGTTCCAGCGCGCTGAGATGCGGACGTGCCCCGGGGACACGACTCATCGTGTCCCTAATGTGTTATCCAACAAACCTGGAGTTTCTTATGGAATTTGCAATTACATTCAAAGGCGATATTGATCCCAAACGTACAGTCGCCCTGTGTCGGCAGGCAGAAGTGGCGGGTTTCGATTACGCCTGGTTTTTTGATTCACATGTCCTTTGGCGAGATTGTTACGTCACGATGGCGATGTGCATAGAGCATACCGAGCGCCTGCGTTTCGGCCCACTGGTAACGAACCCCGGTGTACGTGATTGGTCCGTCGCCGCCAGTATTTTCGCTACCCTTGCCAAACAGAGTGATGGTCGCTTTGACATGGGCGTGGGACGTGGCGACAGCTCCCGGCGGGTGCTGGGCAAAAAACCCCTTAATGTGGAAACCATGATCGAGTTCAGTCATGCGGTCAAAGGCATGATGCGTGGCGATAAAGTGACCTATGACGAGATCGAGACGCAGATACCCTGGGCAGAGGGTTACGAGATGCCGGTATGGATTGCCGCTTATGGCCCCAA
>JBGSXK010000257.1:0-3827 GCA_041751455.1 Anaerolineae bacterium | reverse complement strand
TGTCGCGCCCTGGTCTGCCAATGGGCGTTACCTGCTTTATCACCTGACTACCTTCACCGAGGAAACAGACCCATATCAGCATGTAATGGGTGAACTGTGGCTGCTGGATTTAGAAACAGGCGAGGAAACCCGTATCGGGTGGGCCAGGTCGATTGGTGGGGCAGACTGGTCGCCGGATGGCGCGCAGGTGGTCTATTCTCCGGGTGATGGCAAGTTGGCCGACATCTGCATTGTAACCCTCGCCACGCTGGAAGAAAGCTGCCTGGGGGTGGTGGCACACTGGCTGGCGGAACCACGCTGGCGCGCGGTTCAGTATATCGGCGGGGGATAACGGCAGTTATAATCACCATCTTTAGGGACGCAGACGAAAACAATGGTGATGATACGGCGAATACGGCGTGTGCGAAATATGGCGCTGATGGCAGGAGTGGCGGGGTATACCGTTTTTCGCGCGCGACGGCGGGCGCTGCGCCCCATGCTCAAGCTGCCGCCAGTACGGTATAACGTTGGCGTGGAGCGCAACCTGCGTGTCCCTATGCCTGACGGAGTGACGCTGGCCACCGATCATCACTTCCCACGTGCCAGAGGAGATTTCCCTACGATTCTTATCCGCACCCCATATGGCCGTGCCGTAAGCGGTGGTATCGCCGGGTTGAGTGAAGGTTTTAAAGCTCAGCGCTTCGCAGAACGTGGTTATCACGTGGTGGTGCAGGATGTGCGTGGGCGTTTTGATTCTGATGGCGATTTTGACCCGTTTGTCCACGAGCGTGATGATGGGCTGGCTACGCTGGAATGGCTGGCAGCGCAGTCCTGGTTTAATGGGCGAGTAGGCCTGTGGGGGCAGAGCTACCTGGGTTTTTGCCAATGGGCTGTCGCGGCAGAAGCGCCCGATTTTGTAAAAGCCATCATGCCAGCCATCAGTGCTTCACAGTTTAAGACGCTGGTATTTGCCGATGGTGCCTATGCACTGAACACGGCGCTGCGATGGGCTTACCTGACTGAATTTGTGGGCAACAGGCGCGGCTGGCGCAACTGGCGTACCCTGCCCTACAGCCGCCGTTTGATTCGCGGGCGCATCTTCGAGCGCGCTTACCATCACCTGCCGCTGCAAGAGGCGGATCGCATCGTGGCCGGGCGTTCTATCGCCCCATTTCAGGCTTCACTGACCACTGCCGGGCCAGATTCGCCGCGATGGGAAGATGTGGACTTCAGTGCGACGGCAGGTCAGATAAAAATGCCCGCACATTTGTTGGGGGGCTGGTATGACGCGGTGCTGCGCGAACTGTTGAATGATTACGAAACACTGCGCCAGGCCGGGGGCAATCCGGCTTTGACGATTGGCCCCTGGTCACATATTGACCAGCGTGTACAGGGAGCAATGCTGCGCGAGGGTATTCAATGGTTTGATGCGCATTTAAAGGGGGATACCCGCCAACTGCGGGAGAAACCTGTGCAGGTCTATGTGATGGGCGCGCAGACATGGCGCGAGCTTGATGTATGGCCACCGCCCAGCCAGGAAACCCGGTATTACCTGCAACCGCAAGGCTGGCTCTCGACGAAGGCAGCCCAGGATGAGCGGGCTTATACCCATTATCATTATGACCCTTCTAACCCTACCCCCTCGCTTGGTGGGACAACGATTTTCCCACCTGCCGGGGCATTTGATCAGAGCAAAGTGGAAGCGCGCAGCGATGTGCTGGTCTTCACCTCACCACTGCTGCTCAGCCCGGTGGAAATTATAGGAAGGGTCCGGGTGGAACTTTACATCCGCTCCAACCGAGAGCATACCGATTTTGTCGGGCGATTGTGCGATGTATACCCGGATGGCCGCTCGATGAATATCTGTGACGGCCTGTTTCGAATTGCGCCGGGGCGCGGTATCCCTCAGCCAGACGGCAGTTTGAAGATCGTCGTGGAGTTATGGCCCACCGCGTACTGCTTCCAGCAGTATCATCGTATCCGGCTGCATGTGTGCAGCGGGGCACACCCGCGCTGGAGCCGCAACCTGGGCACAGGTGAGCCTTTCCACAGCAGCACGAACATGCTCACTGCCGCGCAGACCGTCTATCATGACGAAGAACACCCTTCCGCACTGGTGCTACCTGTGACGGGCATCCGTTAGAGTGTTCAGATCGGAATCAGTGGTATAAGCGCCAGAACAGGTTATAATTTATAATTGTTGACACGTATAAGTGAAAATGAGAGGAGGACGTATTCTATTCTGTACAAACTTTTTGGTTCTGGTTCTTTTTACTTAGTTCGCATGAGGAAAGAAAATGTCGCGTAGAATATCTCTCAATAAATTGATGCTGCTGTGTTCTGTGGTGCTGTTCGGCACACTCATGCTCCAGCCCGCACTGGCACAGACCGAGACTTTTACTTACTGGGGCGGCCTCATCTTCTCCGATGCGGCGAACACCATGTTCGTTGACAAGATCGAGGAATGGGGCGCAGCGCGCGGTATCACCGTTGATGTCGTGATGATTAACCAGAACGAGACTGTGCAACGAGTCTCTGCCGCCGTTGAGGCGGGCACACTACCCGACGCGCTAGACCTGGGGCGCGACTTTATGCTGCTGCTGGCGCAGAACGGCCAGCTTGAGCCGCTGGATGAGCTGTTCGAGCAGATTGGCGAGGAACATGGCGGTTGGCTGCCGGGAGTCGAGCAGCATATAAGAGCCGCAGAACTGGATGGCGTGGTTTATGGCATCCCCTATGCGGCGAATGGTAATGTGCTGTTCCGCCGCAATGATGTCCTCGAACCCGCAGGCTATCCTGATGCGCCAGAGACGTGGGAAGAAATGGCCGAGATGGCACTTGCTGCCCAGAATCCGCCAGAATATTATGGCATGGGCATCGCGCTCTCCAACGTGGGTGATGGCAACCTGACTACCACCATGCTGCATTCTTACGGTGGGCGCATCGCTGACGATGAGGGTGTTGACTGCACAATTGACAGCCCGGAAACCCGCGAGTTTCTGACCTGGATTACTGAGGCTTATGCAGCAGGCGCATTCCCGCCCGGTGCAACCACCTGGGACGGCGCAGGCGATAACACCGCTTATCAATCCGGCCAGGCGATCTTCATCGCCAACCCCGGCAGCGTGTACCTGTATATGCGCGATAACGACCCTGAACTGGGCGAAAGTACGCTTTACTCCGCGCTGCCCGGCGGCCCGGTGATGCGTGTATCACCCTTTGGCACCGTCGTGCGCTCCATCCCTACCACCAGCCGGAAAAAAGAACTGGCGGCGGACTTGCTGGCTTATCTGGCCGATGATGACTTCATGGCAGCGTACTTCAATGAGGCTATCTATGGCCCGGCGCTGCAAAGCCAGCTTGACGCACCTGTCTTTGCTGAAAGCCCGGTTCATGCAGGTCTGCTCGACCTGATTGTCAATGGTACGCCCGGTGCATTCCCGGATACAGACACTGCCGCCTATGCCGAGTACCAGACCAACTTCCTCACGCCTAAGATGGTACAGCGTGTGGTGGTGGATGGGCTGAGCATCGACGAAGCGGTCGTTGAGACTCAGGCCGCCTGCCAGGCGATCTACGATAAGTACAAGTAAAGACCCTGCTCTCCGCGTTATCGATGGCCTTTGCAGGGGTGCAGTTTACTGCGCCCCTGCTTTCCATCCCTTAAGCGGAGTAAAAACTACTGTTGATGCGGGTGGCCCATGTCACCCTGTTTGTTTCTGTTGTACTGTCTATCTAACCAAAGGCTTATTGCCATGTCTCAACAAGCTGTGCCACAGGCCACCGCGCACAGCCAGCCGCGGCTGAACCTGCGCCAATCGCAAAGCCTCATGGGTTATCTGCTGGTT
>JBGSXK010000256.1:0-3384 GCA_041751455.1 Anaerolineae bacterium | reverse complement strand
CAGCCAATGCGATGGGATGCGCTGTGATATGGCGATGCTGATGGTCAATCGCATCTTCAGCCACACTTGGCTCGGTTATTATCCCGAGGAGGAGATGCCAGAACAGGAATTCTGGCCAGAGATCATCGCGCAGGTGAAAGCCACCTATCCAGGTTTTCTCTTTATCGCGGAAGTTTACTGGAATATGGAACATGAACTCCAGATTCAGGGCTTCGACTACACTTATGACAAGCTGCTTTATGATCGTTTAGTCGGGGGTGCGCCGCGTGATGTGCGGGTGCATCTGATCGCCGGGGTCGAGTATCAACAGCGGCTGGTAAGATTTATAGAAAACCATGACGAACACCGTGCCGCAATCATGGGAGTGGAAAAGAGCCGGGCCGCGGCAGTCATTGCGGCTTCGCTGTCCGGTATGACCCTGCTGCACGATGGCCAGTTCTCCGGGCGCTGCATCAAGCTTCCCGTACAGATCGGCAGGCAGCCAGATGAACCAGCGGACACGGATTTAGAAGCCTTTTATCGTAAGCTGCTGGCAGAGACCCGTCACGAAATCTACCAGTACGGCACCTGGCGGCTGTTTAATCTGTTCCCGGCCTGGAGCGGCAATGCTACCTACGATAACCTGGTGGCCTATGGCTGGGCACATGAGGGCCAATACCGTTTAGTGATCGTCAACCTGACTCCTGTACAATCTCAAGCGGTGGTGAACCTGAGTGCCTGGCAAGGTTTGGCTGGGCAGCACTGGCGGCTGGATGACACGCTCAACGGCCATGACTATGTGCGGGATGGCAACGACATGGTGCATCCCGGCCTGTTTATTGACCTTGAACCCTACGGCAGTCATATCTTCTATTTCGAGCGTGCCTGATGCGCCTGCCGTCCACCGGGCGCTGGCCACAAAGACTGGCGCTGATCTACGGTGCGGCCCTGTTCCTGTGGTTCTCTGTAGAGGATAATACCGTTTGGCCCGTGACCTTGTTTGGCCTGGGGCTGGCCATGCTCATCATGGGTTTAACTACACTGGGTAAAATCGGACAGAAGGTGATTCCCGTGCGGGCACTGCTCCCCCTGGCTGCGTGGTTTGGCGGGTTGACAGGACTGGGGACAAGCATCGCCACTGCCGGGTTAATGTTCTTTAAAAACGCGCTTCATGCCCACGTTTTTCTGGATTTTCCACCGGGCTTAATGCTGGCAATCCTGGAGCGCGCCCCAGTATGGGGAGCTGTGGGGATGCTGGTCGGATGCGGACTGGGGTTAGGGTGCTGGGCTTTCCATGTTGAGTAAGGCGTAATGCAGTTTTCGCAATGGCTAAAAGAGCAGTTAGAGGGGCTGGTGAGTGTACAGCGCTGTATGCTCGGCCAGACCAACAATGTCGGGATGCGTACTCGCGAGCCTGACCTGGTTGTATACATGTGGACAGGGGTACGGGTTCACATTTATACCCTGATGGAAGAAACAAAAACACGCACGATCAAAAGCATTATCCAGGCCGACTCCGGGACCGGGGTGGGTTCGCTGTTTATTATCGCGCCGCACCTGGTGCCGCAGGATGATATGACCATTGTGCCCCCGGAATGGCTGATGGCAATCCACGCCCTGAGCCATGACCGTATTTACACTTACACCACTAACGGCGAACCACGCCTGCTGCAACTGCACTTCGGCAAAGCCGGGCTTGCCGAGCAGCGCAAGGTACTCTATGGTCCGCCTGTCACCATCCGCCAGCTTCGTTATTCGCGCGTGACCATTAAACCCTCGTATATCAAGGGCTTCTGGATGGTGGCCGATTTTGGTAATCATGCCTTCTGGAAGGATGACGCGGAACATTATCAACCGCCACCCCGTGCTCAGTATGGTTACCGCCGCAAAGAGAACCCACCCAATTCTCAGCAGGCGCAGTCCAGAGCCAACCGTGGTTTCTCAAATCACAAGCCGCCGCCCGCAAAGACCCATCTGGAGCTGAGTTACGAGCTGCTGGGAGTCGAATTAAGTGCGACGCGCGATGAGGTTAAAGCGGCTTTCCGCAAACTGGCCTTCAAGCTGCACCCGGATGTGAGCGATCTGGAAAAAGCGGAGGCCGAAGCGCGCTTTAAGCTTTTGTCCGAAGCCTATGAATACATTAAAGCCGAGAGAAAATGGTGAGCGTTATGGTGCCTTTGCCACCAGATCCTCAAACACCCTCACCCACTTATTCGCATCAGCCCGGCGGGAACGGTCATTCGCCTGTTCGAACAATGCCGCTGCCTGTCGCATGTGGCGCAGCGCCTCGGCATTATTGCGCAGGCGGTGCTGGGTCAGTGCCAGATAATACAATGTTTCCGGGCGGTCTGGCTGTGCCGCCAGGGCCGTATTAAAGTAATCCATCGCGTCCTGCCACTGTCTGCCTTTATAAGCGATCACCCCCAGGCCGTAATTGGCCAGCATCTCAAAGCCAAAGATTTTTAATGCCTGTTTAAAATCCGGCTCGGCTTTTTCGTGAATACCATCACGCAGGTAAAGCAGGCCACGCGTGGCATAATATTCGGGATTCGTGGGCAAAAGGTCAATCGCCTTATTCATATGGTCGATAGCCTGATCGTAATCGCTCTTCTGGTAAGCCGCCAGCGCCAGCTTATAATGTTCGTCTGCCGCAAAGCGTGGCAGACCAATGCGTTGTGTCAATTTTGTCATGTTGTTCTATATAAGTTGCCTGTAAGGTGAACCCGCTTTAATATTATCATCAACAACAGGGGATAAACACTGCACAGGAGGCCGGTTTCATGCCGGGACAAACGACACAACCTATCAAGGGTACTGGGGCATCCACCCTGCCCACACACTTAAAGAATGCCGTACCGCGCCTGGTCACATGGCAGCTTGAGCGCCTGCGCATCCATACCGCGCGCTATCCGCTCCTTGTCACAGATGATGACCCGATGTCACGCACCCTGTACCGGGCCTTGTTCCAGCATGATGGCCTGACGCATGTGGATACGCGTGACTCACGTGAGGCGCTGCGCATTTGCCAGATGCAGCCCATCTCTCTCGTGATTTCGGATATCATGAAACCCCATATGGACGGACTGGAAATGCTGGAACGCCTGCGAACAACCCCGGCCACCCAGCTTATCCCGCTGCTGTTCATCACAGGCAGCAGCAGCCTGCGTGACATGGCAATACAGGCCAGCGCCAACGGGTTTTTGACAAAACCATGTCATCCCAACGAGATTTTGCATGAGATATGGCGTTTATTGCAAGATAAGATGGAATAATCTCAGGTTTTTTAAGATAATTTGCAATATATCTTATTGTTAGAGGAACAGGCTGATGGATTTTGAACTGAACGAGGAGCAGCGTTTATTTCAACGGGTCGTGCGCGAGTTCTGCGAGGCAGAGCTGAAGCCC
>JBGSXK010000255.1:0-2910 GCA_041751455.1 Anaerolineae bacterium | reverse complement strand
ATCGCTGCCACCTCCACTCCAGGCTGCCTATTGTGTTCATTCTACACCCCTTTGCCGCTTTCAGGGCATCTTATCAAAGGCACATTACCACCGGAAAATGAGGCAAAGCCTTGTGAAGAATCAATAGTTGCTGATCGTCCTAAGAGCGTTTATCATAGTGCATCCATCTACCCCAACCGCATAGAAGTTTTGGATTGCACACGATGGCCTCGAGTGTTCAAACCGAACCAGTCCCCAGGCGTGAAAAGTCGCGCGGCATCCTTACCGCTCTACCTGCTGCCTTCTGGTTAATGTTCTTTTTTGTGTTACCGCTTCTCATTGTGCTGGTCGTCAGTTTTCTGACACGCGGGCGCGGCGGTGTCGGTGAACTCCCCTTCACGCTGGATAATTACGCGCGTGTCTTCGATATCTTTGTCGGGGTTATCCAGAATTCGATCTGGATTGCCTTCCTGACGACGATTATCTGCCTGCTGGTGGGCTACCCCCTGGCCTTTTTCATCAGCACGCGCCAGGATTCCCGTGTGCGCACACTGGCGTTGTTCCTCATTATTCTGCCCTTCTGGACAAACTTTCTGGTGCGTACCTACGCGCTGCAAACCATCCTGGGGCGTGAGGGGATCATCAACGGCCTGCTGCTCAGCCTGGGGCTGACTCAGCAGCCACTCACACTGCTCAACACACCGGAAGCAGTGATGATCGGCCTGGTCTATGGGTTCCTGCCATTTATGGTGCTGCCCATTTATGCTTCGGTGGAACGCTTCGATTTTCGTTTTATCGAGGCGGCGCATGACCTGGGGGCGAATGACATCACGG
Source organism: Anaerolineae bacterium (assembly GCA_041751455.1). GTDB lineage: Bacteria > Chloroflexota > Anaerolineae > Aggregatilineales > Phototrophicaceae > JAIOHN01. The sequence continues at coordinate 2,097 of JBGSXK010000255.1, read as the reverse complement.
CCTTCTTCCGCGTGGTGCTGCCAATGACCCTTTCAGGGGTAGTCGCCGGGATTATCCTGGTCTTTATCCCCACGATTGGCGCGTTTGTCACGCCTGACCTGCTCGGCGGGACACGCGGCATCATGATTGGCAATCTGATTACGCAGCAGTTCCGCGGCAGTGGCAACCAGCCGCTTGGCTCTGCCCTGTCAATTATGCTGATGGCAATCGTCATGATCGCGCTGATTATCTACATCCGCTTTGGCGACCAGGAGGCATAACTGATGGCCGATCAAGCACTGCGTTCCCGTGCCAGCGCAGAGCGCTCGGCAATTGAGTTCGACCAGGGCAAAATCCAGCGTGATCTGTGGGTGCGACGTGTGGGTAGAGCAGGTATTTTCGCCAACACGATCTTCGCCTACTTCTTTTTGTGGGCACCTATCGTCGTCCTGGTGATCTTCTCGTTCAACAACAGTGGCTCGGTCTCCACGTGGGAGGGTTTTACGACCCGTTGGTATGAGAATATCCTCACCAACACCATCTCCGCCGGGACAGAAGCCGCGCGCTTTTCCACTGACCTCATGCTCAGCGCACTGCGCAACAGCCTGATCGTCAGCATCAGCGCGACGATTGTCTCCACCGTCATCGGTGTGCTGGTCTCGCTCAGTCTGGTACGGGGAAAGTTTCCCGGTAAACGGGTACTGGACGCTGTGCTGTACCTGCCGGTCATCATCCCAGAGATTACGCAGGCGATTTCACTGGCGATCTTCTTCAAAGTCATCTTCGATTTTGTCGAAGCACGCAGCGGGATGCGCGCCACCACGGGGTTCGGTTCCATCATTATCGCCCATGTCGCCTTCTGCATCTCCTATGTAACGATTGTGGTACGGGCACGGCTGGCGGATATGAACCCGCGCTTAGAAGAGGCCGCGCGCGATCTGGGCGCGAATGAGTGGCAGACCTTCTGGCGTGTGACCTTCCCGCTGATTTTGCCCGGTGTGCTGGCGGGTGCGCTGCTGGCTTTCACCATCTCGCTCGATGATTTTGTCGTCACCTTCTTCAACGCTGGCATCGGCACGACAACACTACCCGTGTTTGTTTATGGGCTGCTCAAAACCCGCGTACCACCAGAGATCAATGCCATCTCCACGCTGATGCTGATCGCATCCACGATGCTGGTAGGCATCTCACTGGCGCTGCAAGGCCGTAATGCCCTCCGGCGTTAATGCAGTGCTTAATTTTATTGGTTACAGTTTTCACCGGGCGCAGCAATGCGTTCATCACACTGGACAATTCAAGGGAGAGCATAATGCGTAAAACACTGATTTTACTCTTGCTGCTGGCGCTGGCCAGCGGAACGCTGACACTGGCTCAGGACGAAATGGCGACAGGATGGACATGTCCTGAGGGTTTCGATGGGCAGCAGCTCAATGTCTATAACTGGTCTACATATATCGCGGAAGATACCATTGTCAACTTTGAGGCTCTGTGTGGTGTCACGGTTACTTACGACACCTTCGAGAGCAGCGAGGCCGCCGTTGCCCGTCTGCGCACTGGCAACCCTGGTTATGACATTGTAGTCCCCACCGGCAGCGATGTCTCGCGGCTGATTGAAGAAGACCTGCTGATCCCATTGGATAAGAATCGCATTCCTAACCTGGTGAACCTGAGCAATGCCCTGGTGGACGCACCGTTTGACCCGGATAACGAGTATTCTATCCCTTATCAGTGGGGCACCATTGGCATCGGCTATAATGTTAACGCTGTGGGCGAGGAGATCACCACCTGGCAGCAGATGTTTGAGTATCCTGATCGTGTCGTGGCCTGGCTGGAAGACCGCCGTCCGATGATCGCGCTGGGGCTGAAGCAGCTCGGCTATGACCCCAACAGCACGGATGAGGCCGAAATCAACGAGGCCAAGCAGTACCTGATTGATCATGGCAGTAATGTGCTGTATATCGCCGGGGATGACGGACAGGAATTGCTGGCGCGGGGCGAGGCCGACATTGTGGTGGAATACAGCGGTGACATCTTCCAGATTATGGATGAATGCGAATGTGATGACTATGCTTATGTCATCCCTGAAGAGGGAGCCACCATCTGGGTCGATACAATGGT